>NZ_JAGYGD010000079.1:0-1711 GCF_019947275.1 Pseudomonas sp. GL-RE-29 | reverse complement strand
CCCGGGGCGTCGTATGAATCAGTGGAAACCGGGTTGTGTCAGGGGGTGAACGAGCGGCTGGATCGGCCGGATCTTAAGGCGGGGCGGTATGGGGCTAAATACCAAAAGGCCAAAGAATCGCCTCGGGACACTTGGAAAGACAAAGAAGAGCAAATACTTGACGACCCTGATACTTATCTCTATCAGCGTGACACAGACGCCCCCAAAACCCGCAGCCTGATGATCCCGTTCTACTGGGGCTATCGGGCCGCTCCGGAACACGTCAAGCGTGATGACGCCGGCGATCCGTTTCGGATGCGCAATCAGTTTCAGGATATCCAGGGCAATCGCCTGGATCGCCACTTTGCCAAGGCCGGTGGTTTTTTCGTGAATGCCACCAACAATCTGGCGGAGATGTATGGCGAGGGTTTCAAGTCCAACTGGAAAACCGCCACCGTCGAACGCGCGAGCCCGAACAATTACTTGCTGTTCGCCAATGCGCCGCTGCGGCATTACTTTGTATTCGCCGCACACCGACTGGCGATGCTGGTCAGTGAAATTCGCCGGGTCTCCCCCGATGAAACCATCAGCATCATGGGCCACAGCCAGGGCACTCTGATCGCGCTGCTGGCCCAGGCCTTGTTGGTGGACAAGGGCCAGCGTTGCGCCGACACCCTCGTTCTCGTGGACTCGCCCTACAGCGTGCTGCCCAAGGTCACCCCCAAAGACCATGACACCCTCGCCACGCTGATCCGGATCGTCAGCGCGGTGACACAAACCCCGCATCCGCAACCTCCGCTATCCGCGCTCCGGGACAGCAAAACCTACGGCGGTCGCAGCGGTCCGCGATGGTCACCCACGCAAGGGACGCGGCCGGACAAAATCGGCAACTTTACGGTTTTTCCCGAGCGCGACAATCGCGGCAAGGTGTACGTGTATTTTTGCCCCGACGACACCACTGTGGCGCTGGATGATGTGCAAGGCATCGGCACCTATGGCGTGCCCGATGCCACGCCCGATGGGCGCCCGGCGATGACGGCCCTGCAATCCCTCGGTTTTTATCAGCGCCTGTGGACCAAGCGCCATCGTGACGGCGAACCGGTGCTGGTGGGCAAGTCGCCGCAACCCGAGTTCATCCGCGCCCCGGGCGAGCACCGTTACCCGGGCGCGTCCTTGCTCACCGGCGTGGCTTCGCAAGCGCCGATCGCCAAGGGGCAGGAACGCCTGATCAATGCCGAGGCCCTGCACCCGCCCCATGCGCCGCAGATGTTTGGCGGCGAAGCCATACAGGGCAGCCCGACCCGCGCCGGTCTGGACAAACCCGATGAGGTTGGCAAAAGCATCGCGCTGGGCAAAGACGCCGCAACCTCTTTGTGGATCAGGATGCCTGCCGAGTATGACGCCCCCTACACCACGCAGCAGGAGGCGCTGGCGCGTTTTAACGGATTAACCGAGGACCCGGAGGACCACACGCGCGCCGTACGAAAAGGCCCGGCCCGCTCCAGCGGCAGTTCTTGTCACGAGCGCGAGGAAACCCCGCGTGAGGCTAGGGCACGCCTGGAGCATGACCAGAAGACGTGGGGGGCCAACTCCTACCACTCGGCGATTCTGCGCAGCCCGGAAAACCAGCGTTGGGTGACGGCGATGGACATTGCCATTGGCCAGGCGCACTGCCTCGATAATCCGTTCATGCGTGAGGTGTTGGTGGCGATTGCGGATTGGAAGATGGACA
>NZ_JAGYGD010000078.1:0-1768 GCF_019947275.1 Pseudomonas sp. GL-RE-29 | reverse complement strand
GCGATCTTTTGATCTTGTTTTTCAAGATCAAAAGATCGCAGCCTGCGGCAGCTCCTACAGGGGATTGTGCTTAGTTGAAGATGTTTTTCATCGCCGCATGCTGCAACAGCATGATGGTCTTCGCATCGCAGATTTCCCCGCGATAAAACGCTTCAAGCGCTTCTTCGAATGCCCATTCCAGCACTTCCAGTTCTTCGGTTTCTTCTTCCAGCCCACCGCCGTCGCTGACCTTGGAAGCCGCGTCATATTCAGCGATGAAAAAGTGCAGTTTTTCCGTCACTGAACCCGGGCTCATGTAAGCCTCGAAAACCTTCTGCACATGGTGCACGCGGTAGCCGGTCTCTTCCTCCGCTTCATCGCGGATGCGGTCCTCGGGCGCCGCGCCATCGAGCAGCCCTGCCGCCACTTCGATCAACAAACCGTCGTGACCATTGACGAACACCGGCAACCGGAACTGTCGGGTCAGCACTACGGTTTTCTTTTCGCGGTTGTACAGCAGAATCGCTGCACCATTGCCCCGGTCGTAGACCTCACGGGTCTGGCGTTGCCATTCGCCGTTGTTGCGTTGGTAATCGAAGGTGATTTTCTTCAGCAGATACCAGTCGTGGGACAACACCTGAGACTCAAGGATGTTGACCCGTTCGGCTGTGTTCGACATGACATCGCATCCTGTTTTTTTTGAAGTCCTGCATTTTAGGTGAAAACAGGAAAGGCTTGCGACTGTTCCCTCAAGAAAGCTGCGCCTTGTATTCCTTCAAGTACTGCCCCGCCAGGGTTTCTTTTTGTTTGTCATCGAGCAGTTTGCCGGCCATCTGGAAGAACTTCTGCTCTTCCTCCTCGAGATGGTGATGGACCTTTTCCGACAGCTTCTTCGCGGTCGCCAGCCAGGCCGGGCTGGACATCTCGGTTTCGTCCAGTTCCTCCATCATTTCGTCCATTTCGTGATGTTCGGCAATCGCATGGCGGCTGAGGTCGACGCCGTTGTCGAACTCCATCAACGGAATATAGAAATGCCGCTCTTCGGCGGTTTCGTGAGCCTGGAGTTCGGATTTCAGCTGTTTGTAGGCTTCGACACGCTCAGGGGTGTCGCCGCTGGTCTTGATCAGTGCTTTGGCATAGGTGCGCTGGCGTTCATGGCTTTCACGCAAGGCTTCGAAAATATTCACGGCGTGTCCTCATCGGTCGCGTTCGGGATGACGCGTCTTAATCAATGACATCTGCGCGCGAGCGACGGTTCCAACCGGTTGCGGCGATGGAACATTAGCGGCGACCACGTTAGGCTGGGCGTTCACAGCCATAAGGACATAGCCATGACGTTGCGAATAGAGTTCTCGCCTACCCCCACGGAAGAGGAACGCCAAGCCATTCTGCTGCCGTTGCGCGCCTACAACGCGTCGAAAGCCGACGGCGCCATACCCGAAAACATTGCCCTGCTGGTACGCGACGAAAACGACCAGATTCTCGGCGGACTCTACGCCCGATTGTTTTACCAATGGCTGTTCATCGACTTGCTGTCGGTGCCGGAACAGGCCCGTGGACAGGGCATGGGCACCCAGCTGATGCAGATGGCTGAAGACTTGGCGCGGGAGAGAAAATGCGTCGGCCTTTGGCTCGACACGTTCGAATTCCAGGCGCCGGATTTCTACAGGAAATGCGGCTACAGCGAGATCGGTCACATCGCCGACTACCCGCCGGGGCATAAGCACTTCTTTTTCCAGAAGCGCCTGAAGACCGACGCATAACCTGTAGGAGCCGGCTTGCTGGCGAT
>NZ_JAGYGD010000076.1:0-2362 GCF_019947275.1 Pseudomonas sp. GL-RE-29 | reverse complement strand
CGTCGGGCAAGGTCTTGACCAACAGGCGTCCGGCCGCATCACGCAGGTAAGCAGTGACCAGCTGCGAACCGTCATCGCCAAATTCGGTTTTCTCCTCGAGCTGGCCGTTGAGGTCGTAGGCATACGCAGTACGGCGACCGTCGAAGCCGGTTTCCTGTCGGATCAAGCCACCGGGCGTGTAGTCCAGGCGATAGGAGTCGCCGGCTTCGTTCTCAATCTCGGTGAGCAGCAATTGCTCATGCTCATAGCGGTACTTCAGCTCGCTGCCGTCGGGGTTGATCCGTCGGCTGACCAGGTGCAAATCGTCGGCGTATTCATAGCGGGTGACGCGGTCCAGCTCGTCACGCTCGGCGGTGATGCGGCCATAGGCGTTGTAGCTGAAGGTGCGACTGGCGCCGTTCGCCAGCGTGGTCTGCAACAGGCGACCCACCGCGTCCCACTGGTAACGGGTAATCGCGCCAAATTCGTCCTGACGGGTCCGCAAACGCCCCAGCGCATCGTAGGCAAACTGCCGGCGCCCACCGTCGGGCAGGGTTTCTTCAAGCAGTTGGCCAATGCTGTTCCACTCAAATAGATGCTGACTGTGATCCGGATAACGAATCGCCCGCAGCCGCCCTTGCGCGTCGTAGTCGTGGTAGGTGCTCTGACCGTCCGGGTCGATCAGCCAGGTCACGTCGCCCTGGGCATTGCGCCGATAGGTCCACTTGGCCTGACCGCGATAGCGCGCATGCAGGAAACCGTTGCGGTACTCGTAGGACGTCGGCTCGTCTTCCGGCGGAATCAGCGCCACCAGCCGTCCGACTTCGTCGTAGCGGTATTCGGTGACCGCGCCGAGCGGGTCCTGTTCGGCGATCAGCCGGCCCTCGGCGTCGTAGGCCTTGCGCCGCTCGCCCCCGTCGGCCTCGATCCTCCGCACCAGCCGCGCCTGGCCGTCGTGGACGTAGACTTCCTCGCTGCCGTCGGCGTGTTTGAGCCGCACACCGCCGTTGTCGTCCCAGGTGTAGCGCGTGTCCATTTGCGCAAACGAGGCCCAGTGGCGGATGCAGCGCGCGGCCTTGCCGGAGCGTTCCCACTCCCAATAGAAACTCGCGCCACCCGCCAGTTGCCGCTGCAAGATGACGTGCTGTTCGTCGTAGTCGTAGCGTTCGCTTTCACCGGCAGCGTTGGTTGCGGCGATCAACCGTCCGCGCGCGTCGTAGCCATAAGTGACCAGCGTCTGCTCGGTATGCCAGGCCGGCGCCTGGTCGTCGGCGAGGTGAACGCGCTGGTAGTCGACGCCGATCAGATGCTGACGCTCGTAACGCAGCAACAAACAGCGCCCGGCGCCGTTGTCGAGGCGTAGCACGCGGTCGGAAAGATCGCGCTGCAGCGTCAGACGATTGCCATAGGCGTCGCTGATCGCGCTCAAACGCCCGTTCAGAAAGTGAAAGAACCGCGCCGACTCACCGGCCAACGCCACGATCAGTTCTTCCGGCTGATCACCGAGGTAAATCGCCGACCGCGACAGGCTGTTGTGAATGACCGGGCGGGTCAGGCTCGGCAGCGGAAACGGCGTTCGCCGATTCTCGTGATCGACCCAAATCACCGTGTCGCCAGAAAGCTCCAGACGATGGGCCAGCGAATGGCTCCAGCCAAAGCCGAGGCCGCTGTCGATTTCTACGGCGCTGGTGCGATAGAGCCGGGTGAATTCGAAGGGCAAAATCCCATCGAGAACACCGTCGGTGAGGGTCAACAGCTCTTCGCCGGTGACCATCGACACCGGGCAGCCATGAGTGGCCGTGCGATCCGCCGAATCGGCACTCTCGCCGTTGGGGTTCTTCGCCTGTTTCGAGGCGTCGTCGTGGTGCTCGTCTTTTTTCACCAAGGTGTTGTTGCGAGCATTCCAGCGCAGTTGCATCCGGCCTTTTTTCAGGCCCGCCGCGACACCTCGAACAGCGACTTTTTTATAGCGGTCGATGTAGCCGATGAAGTTGTTGATGATCGTGAACAGCTCGCCAACGAGGCGCGTAACCGCATTGATCAACTGCGCGCCGCGTCGCGCCAGACGCATCGTCAGATAAGCAACACCCGCTCCAGCTGCGGCAAAGGTCAGGACGATGGCGATCAGAATGTCGATCAGCAGTTCCACCACCAACGCCGATATCGCCTTGGCGGTCTCCCCGGCAATCAGACTGGGCGGGAGCATTTCCAGCCAGAGGCTGGCGGTGCGCAGCAACAGACACAGCGCCGCCTCATCACTGGCCAGCAGTTGAATCTTGCTCATCACATCCGGCGATTTTTTCGCCAGCTCGATCAGCTGATCCGCACTGCTGCCCAATCGATCAACAAACTCACCGGGATTCTTCAGAATGTCCGAAATCAG
>NZ_JAGYGD010000075.1:0-3296 GCF_019947275.1 Pseudomonas sp. GL-RE-29 | reverse complement strand
CGGATCAGGCTAAGGTAAAATTTGTGAGTAATTGCGAATTTTCGGCGAATGTCGTCTTCACAGTATAACCAGATTGCTTGGGGTTATATGGTCAAGTGAAGAAGCGCATACGGTGGATGCCTTGGCAGTCAGAGGCGATGAAAGACGTGGTAGCCTGCGAAAAGCTTCGGGGAGTCGGCAAACAGACTTTGATCCGGAGATGTCTGAATGGGGGAACCCAGCCATCATAAGATGGTTATCTTGTACTGAATACATAGGTGCAAGAGGCGAACCAGGGGAACTGAAACATCTAAGTACCCTGAGGAAAAGAAATCAACCGAGATTCCCTTAGTAGTGGCGAGCGAACGGGGACTAGCCCTTAAGTGGCTTTGAGATTAGCGGAACGCTCTGGAAAGTGCGGCCATAGTGGGTGATAGCCCTGTACGCGAAAATCTCTTAGTCATGAAATCGAGTAGGACGGAGCACGAGAAACTTTGTCTGAATATGGGGGGACCATCCTCCAAGGCTAAATACTACTGACTGACCGATAGTGAACTAGTACCGTGAGGGAAAGGCGAAAAGAACCCCGGAGAGGGGAGTGAAATAGATCCTGAAACCGTATGCGTACAAGCAGTGGGAGCCCACTTTGTTGGGTGACTGCGTACCTTTTGTATAATGGGTCAGCGACTTATTTTCAGTGGCGAGCTTAACCGAATAGGGGAGGCGTAGCGAAAGCGAGTCTTAATAGGGCGTCTAGTCGCTGGGAATAGACCCGAAACCGGGCGATCTATCCATGGGCAGGTTGAAGGTTGGGTAACACTAACTGGAGGACCGAACCGACTACCGTTGAAAAGTTAGCGGATGACCTGTGGATCGGAGTGAAAGGCTAATCAAGCTCGGAGATAGCTGGTTCTCCTCGAAAGCTATTTAGGTAGCGCCTCATGTATCACTGTAGGGGGTAGAGCACTGTTTCGGCTAGGGGGTCATCCCGACTTACCAAACCGATGCAAACTCCGAATACCTACAAGTGCCGAGCATGGGAGACACACGGCGGGTGCTAACGTCCGTCGTGAAAAGGGAAACAACCCAGACCGTCAGCTAAGGTCCCAAAGTTATGGTTAAGTGGGAAACGATGTGGGAAGGCTTAGACAGCTAGGAGGTTGGCTTAGAAGCAGCCACCCTTTAAAGAAAGCGTAATAGCTCACTAGTCGAGTCGGCCTGCGCGGAAGATGTAACGGGGCTCAAACCATACACCGAAGCTACGGGTATCACTTAGGTGATGCGGTAGAGGAGCGTTCTGTAAGCCTGTGAAGGTGAGTTGAGAAGCTTGCTGGAGGTATCAGAAGTGCGAATGCTGACATGAGTAACGACAATGGGTGTGAAAAACACCCACGCCGAAAGACCAAGGTTTCCTGCGCAACGTTAATCGACGCAGGGTTAGTCGGTCCCTAAGGCGAGGCTGAAAAGCGTAGTCGATGGAAAACAGGTTAATATTCCTGTACTTCTGGTTATTGCGATGGAGGGACGGAGAAGGCTAGGCCAGCTTGGCGTTGGTTGTCCAAGTTTAAGGTGGTAGGCTGGAATCTTAGGTAAATCCGGGATTCTAAGGCCGAGAGCTGATGACGAGTGTTCTTTTAGAACACGAAGTGGTTGATGCCATGCTTCCAAGAAAAGCTTCTAAGCTTCAGGTAACCAGGAACCGTACCCCAAACCGACACAGGTGGTTGGGTAGAGAATACCAAGGCGCTTGAGAGAACTCGGGTGAAGGAACTAGGCAAAATGGCACCGTAACTTCGGGAGAAGGTGCGCCGGTGAGGGTGAAGCATTTACTGCGTAAGCCCACGCCGGTCGAAGATACCAGGCCGCTGCGACTGTTTATTAAAAACACAGCACTCTGCAAACACGAAAGTGGACGTATAGGGTGTGACGCCTGCCCGGTGCCGGAAGGTTAATTGATGGGGTTAGCTAACGCGAAGCTCTTGATCGAAGCCCCGGTAAACGGCGGCCGTAACTATAACGGTCCTAAGGTAGCGAAATTCCTTGTCGGGTAAGTTCCGACCTGCACGAATGGCGTAACGATGGCGGCGCTGTCTCCACCCGAGACTCAGTGAAATTGAAATCGCTGTGAAGATGCAGTGTATCCGCGGCTAGACGGAAAGACCCCGTGAACCTTTACTATAGCTTTGCACTGGACTTTGAATTTGCTTGTGTAGGATAGGTGGGAGGCTTTGAAGCGTGGACGCCAGTTCGCGTGGAGCCATCCTTGAAATACCACCCTGGCAACTTTGAGGTTCTAACTCAGGTCCGTTATCCGGATCGAGGACAGTGTATGGTGGGTAGTTTGACTGGGGCGGTCTCCTCCTAAAGAGTAACGGAGGAGTACGAAGGTGCGCTCAGACCGGTCGGAAATCGGTCGTAGAGTATAAAGGCAAAAGCGCGCTTGACTGCGAGACAGACACGTCGAGCAGGTACGAAAGTAGGTCTTAGTGATCCGGTGGTTCTGTATGGAAGGGCCATCGCTCAACGGATAAAAGGTACTCCGGGGATAACAGGCTGATACCGCCCAAGAGTTCATATCGACGGCGGTGTTTGGCACCTCGATGTCGGCTCATCACATCCTGGGGCTGAAGCCGGTCCCAAGGGTATGGCTGTTCGCCATTTAAAGTGGTACGCGAGCTGGGTTTAGAACGTCGTGAGACAGTTCGGTCCCTATCTGCCGTGGACGTTTGAGATTTGAGAGGGGCTGCTCCTAGTACGAGAGGACCGGAGTGGACGAACCTCTGGTGTTCCGGTTGTCACGCCAGTGGCATTGCCGGGTAGCTATGTTCGGAATAGATAACCGCTGAAAGCATCTAAGCGGGAAACTAGCCTCAAGATGAGATCTCACTGGGACCTTGAGTCCCCTGAAGGGCCGTCGAAGACTACGACGTTGATAGGTTGGGTGTGTAAGCGCTGTGAGGCGTTGAGCTAACCAATACTAATTGCCCGTGAGGCTTGACCATATAACACCCAAGCAATTTGACTACTCGAAAGAGCATCAGATTGCGGTGTGTGAAGACGAAACGAACCGAAAGTTCGAGATACTCACAAAACACCAGCTGTCACATACCCAATTTGCTGAAGCGAGGCCATTTGGTCACGACTCAGTACCCGAATTTCTTGACGACCATAGAGCATTGGAACCACCTGATCCCATCCCGAACTCAGCAGTGAAACGATGCATCGCCGATGGTAGTGTGGGGTTTCCCCATGTGAGAGTAGGTCATCGTCAAGATTAAATTCCGAAACCCCAATTGCGAAAGCAGTTGGGGTTTTGT
>NZ_JAGYGD010000074.1:0-3366 GCF_019947275.1 Pseudomonas sp. GL-RE-29 | reverse complement strand
GGCGATGGCGTACTTGAAATCGCCATCGCCAGCAAGCCGGCTCCTACGGTTGATTTGCAAGTGTAGACGTTATTGAGGATGGATCGTATTCAGCGCCGTGAATTTCCGTCAACTGTACCGCGCCGAGAGCGACGAAGGATTTTGCTGTTTGCTACGTGATTTGAGCGACGAGTAAACCTGTGGCGAGGGAGCTTGCTCCCGCTGGGGCGCGTAGCGGCCCCGCTTATCCCTGAAAAAAGCAGGACTGCTGCGCAGTCCAGCGGGAGCAAGCTCCCTCGCCACAGGTTCGGGTTGATTTCAGAAGTGGATTTTGTGGGTCGGGACGATGTCGATCCGCGCCACCGAACCGGTCAGGTGTGCCCAATCCTTGTTGTGTTCGGTAATGATGTCTTCGGCAGCCGTGTTGCCGTTATCGACCGTGGAATGAGCGTCAGATGCCAGCACCACGTCATAGCCCAGTAGATGCGCCTGACGCACGGTTGCATTCACGCAGTAATCGGTTTGCAGACCACAGATGACCAAGCGTTCGAAGTCCTGAACGGGCAACAGTTTCTGCAAGTTGGTCTGATAAAACGAATCGCCAGTGGTTTTACGCACGCGATGATCCTTGGGCGAGGTTTCCAGCCCTTCGGCCAGTTGCCAGCCCGCCGCTTCATGCGCAAACGGACTGCCCGCTTCCTCATGCTGGATCAGCACCACCGCAACCCCGGCCTTTCGCGCTCGGGTGCTGAGGTCGTTGATGTTGCCGATGACGCGCTGGATCTCGAAGCACTCGTACTCGCCAGAACACAGCGCCTGCTGGACGTCGATGATGAGCAATGCAGTGGTCATGCTTCCTTCCTTGAAAAGTCAGTGGATCAGGGGACGAACATAAGTCCGTCCCCAACCAAACACAACCCTCAATAACCGAGCGACAAACCGGTGTTGCGCCGTGGATCGTTGGCGCCGTAGAAACGGTTTTTGCCCACCGGTTTACCGTCGAGCGACGGCGCCCCCACCAGGATCGCCGCCAGGTGGTTGGCATCCTGCGGCCCGGCAAACTTGTGGCCCCAGCTTTCGAGGATCTTCACCGTGTCCGGGCTGGTGGTGAAGGTTTCCAGGTTGGTTTCCTCTGGCAGCCATTGCTGGTGGAATCGCGGCGCATCGACGGCTTCCTGGATGTTCATGCCGTAGTCGATCACGTTGAGCATGGTCAACAAGGTCGCGGTGATGATGCGGCTACCGCCTGGAGTACCGACCACCATCACCACCTTGCCGTCCTTGGTGACGATGGTCGGGCTCATGGACGACAGCGGTGCCTTGCCGGGAGCGATGGCGTTGGCCTCGCCCTGGACCAGGCCGTACATGTTGGGCACGCCGATTTTCGAGGTGAAGTCGTCCATTTCGTCGTTGAGGATGACCCCGGTCTTGCTCGCCATGACCCCGGCACCGAACCAGTCGTTGAGGGTGTAGGTCACCGACACCGCGTTACCCCATTTGTCGACGATGGAATAATGGGTGGTGTTGCTGCCTTCATGGGGCGCGACGCCGGGTTTGAGGTCCTTGGATACCCCGGCCTTCTGCGGACTGATCGCTTCGCGCAGTTTGGTTGCGTAGTTTTTGTCGAGCAGATGGGCGATCGGGTTTTTCACGAAATCCGGGTCGCCCAGGTAGCTGTTGCGGTCCACGTAGGCGTGGCGCATCGCTTCGATCTGATAGTGCATGCCCTGGGCCGAGTGGTAGCCCAGATCCTTCATCGGATAGCCTTCGAGGATGTTCATGATCTGGCAGATCACCACGCCGCCGGAGCTCGGTGGTGGTGCCGAGACCACGTGGTAGCCCCGATAATCGCACTCGATCGGCGCCAGTTCGCGGGTCTTGTATTTGTCGAGGTCGGCCTGGGTGATGATGCCTTTGTTAGCCTGGCTTGAGGTGACGATGGCGTCGGCCACCCAGCCTTTGTAGAAACCGTCGGCGCCCTTCTCGGAGATTTCCCGCAGGGTTTTGCCGAGGTCTTTCTGCACCAGTTTCTGCCCGACCTGCATCGGCTCGCCGTTACTCAGGAAAATCGCGCCGGAATCCTTGATGTCCTTCTTGAACACGTCGGTGGCGTACTCCAGCAACTCGACGTCACCCTGCTCCAGCACGAAGCCGTCTTCGGCCAGTTTGATGGCCGGGGCGATCACTTCCTTGCGCGGTTTGGTGCCGTATTTCGATAGCGCCAGTTCCATGCCGGACACGGTGCCCGGTACGCCGACGGCCAAGTGGCCGCGCGTGCTCAGGTCCGGAACGACGTTGCCCTCCTTGTCCAGATACATATCGGCGGTGGCGGCCAGCGGGGCTTTTTCACGGAAGTCGAGGAAGGTCTTGCGCCCGTCGGCCAGTTGAATGGTCATGAAACCGCCGCCACCGAGATTACCCGCCGCCGGATACACCACCGCCAGCGCATAACCCACCGCGACCGCGGCATCGACGGCGTTGCCGCCGTTCTTGAGCACATCCACGCCGACATGGCTGGCCAGGTGCTGGGCGGTGACCACCATGCCGTTTTCGGCGGCAACCGGGGCCACGGACGCCGCATGGGCCATGAGGCAGCTGAGCGCCAACGAGGTCGCTATCAGCGTTTTGGCAAAAGGTTCGTACTTCATGAGTCGGTCTCTTTTTGTTTTGAGGCTCTGTGCAAAAACAGAGGGAACGCTTCAGGAGCAGTAGGCAAGTATGGTCGGGATTGCGTATTGCGCCTCCCCGACGAGGCAGTATGCTTAACACCTGTTCAACAATTTGGCGTGGCCTGCGGCATGACCTACACCTGTATCACCCTGGCCTCGCCGGTCGGCGAGTTGAAGCTGGTCGCGAACGGTTCACGACTGGCTGCCATCCTCTGGGAAAACGACAAACCGGGTCGGGTGCGACTCGGTCCGATGACAGAAGCGCCGGACAATCCGATCCTGCTGCGCACGGCCGAACAGCTGCGCGAATATTTCGCGGGCACGCGCAACCGGTTCGATCTGGAGCTGGATTTCGTGGGTACGGAATTTCAGAAAAAGGTCTGGGCAGCATTGCTGACCATTCCCTTCGGTGAGACACGCAGCTACAGCCAGATCGCCGAGCAGATCGGCAACCCGAGCGCAGTCCGGGCGGTGGGTGCGGCGAACGGCAAGAACCCGATATCGATTGTCGCGCCGTGTCATCGGGTGATTGGCGCGTCGGGGAAATTGACAGGGTTTGCCGGGGGGCTTGAGGCGAAGGAAATATTACTCACACTGGAAGGCGGACAACGGCCCGGAACCGCACGCCTGCCAGGCTTTTGATCTTGATTTACCCTGTAGGAGCTGCCGCAGGCTGCGATCTTTTGATCTTGTTTTTCAAGATCAAAAGATCGCAGCC
>NZ_JAGYGD010000073.1:0-3571 GCF_019947275.1 Pseudomonas sp. GL-RE-29 | reverse complement strand
GAATTCATGTGGGGCATTTTGCCGGGTTGCCTTGTAGCTGGGTAGTGGTGACTGGCTATTGTGGCGAGGAAGCTTGCTCCCGCTGGGCCGCGAAGCGGCCCCAAATCCGGCGAACGCTTTTGCAGGGCTTGCGACTGCTGCGCAGCCGAGCAAAAGCAAGCTCCCTCGCCACAAGGGTACTGCTAGCTAAAGATCTTCTTGAGAAACGCCTGCATATCCGCCCACGACTTTTCATCGGCGGCCTTGTTGTAACCGATGTCCGGCCCACCATGATCGCCATGACCCAAGCGATCGGCATCAGGATTGCTGAAGCCGTGCTTGGCGCCATCGAGGCTGACGAATTGGTAATCGGCGCCGGCCTTGTCCATTTCGGCCTTGAAGGCCGCGACGTTATCCGCTGTCACCATACTGTCCTGCGCGCCATGCTCGACCAGGATTTTCGCTTTCACCTTGCCGGGCGTCGCGGGTGTAGTGGTCGCGAGCGCGCCGTGAAAGCTCACCACGCCGGCCAGTGGCACACCTTGACGTGCCGCATTCAGCACCACGGCGCCACCGAAGCAGTAACCAATGGCGGCGATTTTATTCGGGTCGGTTTGCGCCTGACTCTTCAGCAATTCCAGCCCGGCCTGAAACCGCGCATTGGACGCAGAACTGTCTTTCAGTGCAGCTTGCATGAACGCCATGGCGTCCTTGGGATGTTCGGTGTTCTTGCCATCGCCATACATGTCGATGGCCAAAGCGCTGTAGCCCAGACCGGCGAGGTCGCGGGCGCGGCGCTTCGTGTAGTCGTTGAGCCCCCACCATTCATGCACCACCACGACACCGGGGCGTTTGCCTTGGATGGCATCGTCGTAGGCGTAGTAGCCGACCAACTTCGTGCCGTCGGCACTTTGGTAGGGGATTTCCTGGGTCTTGATGGCGGCCTGACTCAGCCCGCTCAAGGCCAGCAAGAGGACAGCGAGGAACATGCGCATGGTCGAATCTCCTGTTCAAACATGGAAACACTCGGGTCGAGTTGATTCAGCTTAGGTTCAGTCTGCGTTCAGGGGGAGTTCAGGGCGGGGTGGGTAATCTTGCCCGTACCCAAAAAGCGAACAGCGCATGAGGAAACTCCCTATGACTGGCTTTAAAAATCTGCTTCTGGCGTTCACCGTTCTGGGCGCCAGTGCTGCCGCCCATGCTGCCGACGATAACTTCGCCAGCCTTACCTTGGGAGAGACCGGCGGCAAGGTCAAAAAGTCCCGTGTGCTGAGCCGTTCAAGCGTTGACGTTGTGCCGGGTAGCAGCAGTGCCTGGGGCGCGAGTCTGGGTCAACAAAACAACCAGTCCGGTTATTACGCCACCTACGCCGATGTGTCGGTCTCGCACAATGGCATTAAACTTCGCCACGAGGATCTCATGGGCCGCTACGATTTGTCTTATCCAGTGGGTATCAGCAGGCCGTTGTCATGTTAGCCAGCGAGGTGCAAGTTTGTACCTCTGGAGATGTTGATTTGCCCGGGAGCGCGTTATGAAATTGCTGGTTGTCGAAGATGAAGCGCTGTTGCGCCATCACCTGCAAACCCGCCTGACTGACAGCGGCCACGTGGTCGAGTCGGTGGCCAATGCCGAGGAGGCGTTGTATCAGACCGAGCAGTTCAACCATGACCTGGCGGTGATCGACCTCGGCCTGCCGGGCATGGGCGGCCTCGACCTGATCCGCCAGCTGCGCTCGCGGGGCAAGACTTTTCCGATCCTGATTCTCACCGCGCGCGGCAACTGGCAGGACAAGGTCGAAGGCCTCGCCGCCGGGGCCGACGATTACGTGGTCAAGCCGTTCCAGTTCGAGGAACTGGACGCTCGGCTGAATGCCTTGCTGCGCCGCTCCAGCGGATTCACCCAGTCGACCATCGTCGCCGGGCCGTTATTGCTCGATCTCAATCGCAAGCAGGCGACCCTCGACGAGCAGCCGCTGGCGCTGACCGCCTATGAATACCGCATCCTCGAATACCTGATGCGTCATCACCAGCAAGTGGTGGCGAAAGATCGCCTCATGGAACAGCTGTACCCGGACGACGACGAGCGCGATCCGAACGTGATCGAAGTGCTGGTCGGCCGCCTGCGCCGCAAACTCGAAGGCCCGGCCGGGTTCAAACCGATCGACACCGTGCGTGGCCTCGGCTACCTGTTCAATGAGCGCTGCACTTGATTCGTTCCCTTCGTGTCCGTTTGATGCTCGCCGCCACTCTGCTGGCGGTGTTGTTCATGCTGGCGTTGTTGCCGGCGATGCAGGGCGCGTTCAGCCTCGCGTTGCAGGATTCCATCGAGCAGCGCCTGGCGTCGGACGTCACCACGCTGATCTCCGCCGCGCGGGTGGAGAACAACCACTTGCAGATGCCGGCGCAATTGCCCGACGAGCGCTTCAATCTCTCCGACTTCCGCCTGCTCGGTTACATTTACGACCGCGAAGGTCATCTGGTCTGGCGTTCGAAGGCCACCCAGGAAGAGAACCTCAACTACACGCCGCGTTACGACGGACGCGGGAACGAATTCGCGCGGATTCGCCAGGCCAATGGCGAAGAGTTTTTCGTCTACGACGTCGAAATCAAGCTGCTGGGTGGCAAAAGTGCGGCGTTCAGCATCGTCGCGCTGCAACCGGTGCGCGAGTACGAAGTCACCCTCGAAGGCCTGCGGGAAAACCTCTACCTGGGCTTCGGCGCCGCGTTGCTGGTGCTGCTGGCGTTGCTGTGGATTGGCCTGACCTGGGGCTTGCGGGCGTTGCGCCGGCTGAGTCAGGAGCTGGATGAAATCGAAGGCGGTTCCCGCGAAAGCCTCAGCGAACAACACCCGCGCGAACTGCTGCGCCTGACCGGCTCGCTGAACCGCTTGCTGCACAGTGAACGCGAGCAACGCAGCCGTTACCGCGATTCCCTGGACGATCTGGCCCACAGCCTGAAAACCCCGTTGGCGGTGCTGCAAGGCGTCAGCGAGGACATGGCGCAACGGCCTGAAAATCGCGATCAGGCCTGGGTCCTGCAGACCCAGATCGAGCGCATGAGCCAGCAGATCAGCTATCAATTGCAACGCGCCAGCCTGCGCAAAAGCGGACTGGTGCGGCATCAGGTGCGGCTGCGACCGGTGCTGAAAAGTCTTTGCGACACGCTGGACAAGGTCTACCGCGACAAACGCGTAAAGGTCGCCTTCGATTTGCCGGAAGCCTGCTACGTGCCAATCGAGCAGGGCGCTTTGCTGGAAATGCTCGGCAACCTGCTGGAGAACGCTTATCGCCTGTGCCTGGGCGAAGTGCGCATCAGCGCGCGTCAGACGATGGGCGGCATTGAGTTGTGCGTCGAGGACGACGGCCCCGGCGTACCAGCGGATCAGCGTGCGCGCATCCTGCAGCGTGGCGAACGCCTGGATCGCCAGCATCCGGGGCAGGGTATTGGCCTGGCGGTGGTGAAAGACATCATCGAAAGCTACAGCGCCAAACTGACCCTGGGTGATTCACCGTTGGGCGGGGCGGCGTTCAGGATCCATTTTCCGGTGATTTGATCCTTTCTTGTAGGAGCCGGCTTGCTGGCGATGGCGATTG
>NZ_JAGYGD010000072.1:0-3620 GCF_019947275.1 Pseudomonas sp. GL-RE-29 | reverse complement strand
CTTTTGATCTTGCTTTTTAAAATCAAAAGATCGCAGCCTGCGGCAGCTCCTACAGGGGGGGCATTGAGTTATCACGATTAATTTAACTTTACGTGAGGATTTGGCGATCTTCCGGCTTCCATACTCGGCCCCAACGAACAACAAACGGGAGCCGGACATGTCGCAGTCAACTGCTTCACCCAAGGCCAGCCATCCTCGCTGGCTGAGGCTCACCCATTGGCTGAACGCCCTGGCGGTGCTGGTGATGGTCACCAGCGGTTGGCGCATCTACAACGCTTCACCGCTCTACGACTTCAGCTTCCCCAAGTCGATCACCCTCGGCGGCTGGCTTGGCGGCGCCTTGCAATGGCACTTCGCGGCGATGTGGTTTCTCGCGATCAACGGCCTCGTCTATCTGGTCATCAATCTGCTCAGTGGTCGCCTGAAACGACGCTTCTTTCCGGTTTCACCCAAAGGCGTAATGCATGACCTGGGGGCCGCGTTGCGGGGCCGCTTGGGACATGCCGACCTGAGTCATTACAACCAGGTGCAGCGTGTGGCGTACCTGTTTGTGATGGTCGATATCACGCTGCTGGTGATCTCCGGATTGGTGCTGTGGAAGTCGGTGCAGTTTGCGCTGCTGCGTGATTTGTTGGGGGGCTACGAAGGTGCGCGCCATGTGCACTTCATTGCCATGTCGCTGTTGGTGGCCTTCGTCGTGGTGCATCTGGTGATGGTTGCACTGGTTCCAAAAACACTGTTGGCCATGATTGTCGGTCGCAAGGAGTCTGTATGAAAAAGCGCATTCAAGGCTCCGGGCTGGACGAGTCGTCCATCCTGACCGACGCCCGGAAAATCCTCGCCCCGCAGATCGAGGACCGCTCGCGTCGTTCGTTCCTGTTGCGTGGCCTGACCCTCGGCGGCGTGGCCATGTTGTCCGGCTGCAACCTCACTGACAACGACAGCGTCGAGACCGCGTTGTCGTCCATGTCGCGCTTCAACGATCGGGTGCAGGGTTGGCTGTTCAATCCCAACGCCATGGCACCGACCTATCCTGCCTCGATGATCACCCGGCCGTTCCCGTTCAATGCCTTTTACGGTATCGACGAAGCGCCGACGGTGGAGGAGGAGAGCTATCGGCTGGAAGTCACCGGTCTGGTGGCGGACAAGCGCAGTTGGCGTCTCGAAGAACTTCGCGCCATGGCGCAAACCGAGCAGATCACCCGGCACATTTGCGTCGAAGGCTGGAGCGCCATCGGCCGCTGGGGGGGCGTGCGTTTCAGTGATTTCCTCAAGCGCGTTGGCGCCGATACCGATGCCAAATACGTCGGCTTCAAATGCGCTGATGATTACTACACCAGCATCGACATGGCCACCGCACTGCATGCGCAAACCCTGTTGGCGCTGACCTGGGACGGCGCCGTGCTGCCGCGCGAATATGGCTTCCCGATGAAGCTGCGCATGCCCACCAAGCTCGGCTACAAGAACCCCAAACACATCCAGGCGATTTTCGTCAGCAACACCTTCAGCGGCGGCTACTGGGAAGACCAGGGCTACAACTGGTTTGGTGGCAGCTGACGAAACCTCGGTAAATCCCCGTTCACACCCCATGCATCAAGGAGTTTCATCATGAAAAAGTTGACCACCGTCGTTCTGTCCATGTGCCTGGCCGTCGGCGCTGCCAGTGTTTTTGCCGCCGATACCATGAGTAACGACAGCATGAGCAAGGACGCGATGTCCAAGGACGCCATGCACAAAGACAGCATGAAAAAGGATGCCATGACCAAGGACACGATGAAAAAAGACAGCATGTCCCAGGATGCGATGAGCAAGGACGGCATGAAGAAAGATGCCATGTCCAAGGACACCATGAAAAAAGACCCCATGTCCCAGTAACGCCAACCCAGTCATTCGGGGCATGACCTGATTCAGGCCCCCATGACATTTGATCGTTTGGTTGTACTGCGAAGCTTGCACAACTATCGATTTCGTCGACCGCCTGTATCAAAAATGAATTTCCGCAGATAGCGTTGCTCATACCCTGTAGGTAGCGGATTTAGAGCCCGCGAAAGTCATTGTTGCGATCAGGGAGCGGTATGGTCATGAGTCGAGTATCGACAGCGGGCGAACACCTTCCTGGCGGGTTGATTCTGGTGGTTGAAGACGACCCGCTGATCCTGGAATTTCTTTGTGAAATTCTTCAGGAGGAAGGCTATGTAGTAGAGCCGCAGTCCAGTGCGGACGCTGCATCGGTTTATTTAGAGTCGCACGCCCCGAATGTCGGGTTGCTGCTGACGGACATCACCATGGCGGGCAAGCTCAATGGTGCAGATCTGGCCAACCTGTTCGGTGATCGCTGGCCGGACAAACCGATCATGATCATGTCCGGCTTCGAAACCCCGGAAAGCTCTGGTGTCCGGCACGAGGTCTCGTTCATCAAGAAACCCTGGGCGCTGGGGCAACTACTCGATTGCGTGGACGGTGCCCTGAAATCACGCCGCACCCTGTAGGAGCTGCCGCAGGCTGCGATCTTTTGATGTTGCTTTTTAAAGATCAAGATCAAAAGATCGCAGCCTGCGGCAGCTCCTACAGGGTTGGTGTACATTGCCGGAACACCGTTCTTGAAAGAGGAAGGACCCTTGCCTGTTCCCGCATCCGTTTTCGATGTCCCGTACCGTGCGTTTCTGTTCGACATGGACGGCACCATTCTCACCTCCATTGCTGCCGCCGAGCGCGTCTGGGCCTCCTGGGCAACGCGCCATGGCGTCGATGTCGAGTCCTTCCTGCCCACCATCCACGGCGCCCGCGCCATCGACACCATCAATCGCCTGGCCTTGCCCGGTGTGGATGCGGAGGTTGAAGCCGCGTGGATCACCGAAGCTGAAATCGAAGATGTCGAAGGGGTTGCAGAAGTGGCTGGCGCAGCGGGTTTTCTCCAGTCGTTACCCGCTCATCAATGGGCCATCGTCACCTCTGCACCGAGGGCGTTGGCGTTGCGGCGAATGGCTGCAGCGGGGATTCCCGAGCCGGATGTGATGGTCACTGCCGAAGATGTCACCGCCGGCAAACCCGACCCGGCCGGGTATCGATTGGCGGCTCAACGGCTGGGTGTTCAGACATCGGAATGCCTGGTTTTCGAGGACGCGGCGGTCGGCATACTTGCGGCTGAGGCGGCGGGGGCGGACCTGATGATCGTCACGGCGACGCATGAGCAGCCGACTCAGACTGTGCATGCGACGTTGGCCAATTATGGCGAGGTCATGGTCGTGCTAGACCCTGAAGGCCTGATTCGCCTCAAGAACTCGTGATAAGCCCGAACCTGTAGGAGCTGCCGAAGGCTGCGATCTTTTGATCTTGATTTTAAAAAGCCAAATCAAAAGATCGCAGCCTGCGGCAGCTCCTACAGGGTGTGCATCAATACACTCCGGGAATCAGCCGCCAACTCCGGGCGCAATAGGCCTCGTACTCCCCACCAAACTGCGCCCGTAATAGCGCCTCTTCCGAGTGTATCCGTGCAATCAACGGAATCACCGTCAGCCCCGCCAGCAACAACCCAACCCCCGAACGAAAAGCCAGCGCCCACCCCACGGCAATAACCAACATCCCCAGATAACTGGGGTTACGCAGGCTGCGATAAATCC
>NZ_JAGYGD010000071.1:0-4781 GCF_019947275.1 Pseudomonas sp. GL-RE-29 | reverse complement strand
TCCGCTACGACGCCGCAGCGAACCGGCTGAACTTCAACACCAGCCAGTTCGACCACGTCAAAGACAACCGCCTCAAACGCTGGCGGGATCAGGAATATGCCTACGATGCGTGGGGCAACCTGATTGAAAAACGCAGCGGCATGGGCAAGCTGCAGACGTTTGTTTATGACTGTGAAAATCGCTTGGTGCGGGCTGAGACGCTGGTCAATGGCAAACTGGAGAGTACCGGTTTTTATCGGTATGACAGCCTGGGGCGGCGGGTCGGTAAGCAGTCCGTTGTTAATGGCGTAATCGAGCAGAAACACTTCTTGTGGCAAGGCCTACGCTTGCTGCGCGAGGAGCGTCCGGGGCAGAGCAGTCTGTACGTGTACGAACCGGGCAGCTATGCGCCGTTAGCGCGTGTCGATCAGGCAGAAGGGGAAGAGCAGAAGCTTTACTACTTCCATACCGACCAGATTGGTACGCCGCTGGAGATGACTGACCGTGAAGGGCAGATTGTCTGGCAGGCGACGTACAAGGCATGGGGTTCGGTTGAAAAGCTGACGGTCAATGTCGTCGAGCAGAACCTGCGGTTTCAGGGGCAGTATTTCGATGACGAGACGGGGCTGCACTACAACACGTTTCGGTATTACGATCCGGAGGTGGGGCGGTTTGTAACGCAGGATCCGATTGGGTTGATAGGCGGGGAGAACCTGTATCAGTACGCTCCTAATTCCATCGGATGGACCGATGCATGGGGGTGGAGTTGCAATCGTCCCGGCGGCTACAAAGCTGGTGATGTTGATGCCCACGGTAACCTGTCTCCAGGCGTTAATAGAGCATCGGGCCACAAGAATATTTCGGAAGATAAACTAGTTCAGTCACACCATTTTATCCAAGACGAGTGGGCTAAAAGAAATATCACCGGATATAAGAGGAACGAGGCACCTGCTATTCTTCTAAAAAGCTCTTCGGGAGAGCCTCATGCGATTATCTCTTCACTTCAGCGAACCAGGCGTCGACTTTCTGGGTTTGGCGGTACGATTAAGGAAGAGTTTGGCGTCGCTTACAAAGAACTAATTGACGCCGGAGTTGATCCTGGCGCTGCGAAAAAGGCTGCCAGTAGGTCATATAAATATTTTGATTCGCTAGGGGCATTTCAATGAGCCTAAAATTCACAGAAGTAAAACCACCTGCGTCGGCAGCCACGATACATGAGGTTGTCAACTCGTTGGGGGTCGATGAGAGTATATGGATTGCCAGATTTTGGACTCTCTATAATGGCGCTTTACTTGATGATCAAGTATTGATTTATTCAACGGAGGAAATAGTTGAGCGCAATAGGACTTATGAAGTAGACAAGGATTTTCCAGGGCAGCTTTTGGTGGGCGACGACTCTGGTGGCAGGCTTGTTTTGATCGATAGGTCTGTGGAAGATAAGTTTTATCTCATTGATTCCGGTGATCCATTCTTAGGTGATGCGGAAGTATTCTCGTCAGTTGAAGTGTTGGTAGCGCATGTCCTTGGTGAGGCAAACATACTGACGGACTCGGTAGGTATTGTTGCTGTAGGTAAAGCCAAAGCCACGCCGCAAGAAGTGCTGGCAATCAAGAAAGAGTTGGGGTTAAACGGCTCGGTGGCAAATCTGAAAGAAAAGCTCGAGAAGGAAAGTGAGATGATCTTAAGCGGGGTCAAAGCTGTTAAGTATGAGGGGGTGGTTGCTAGATATCGGCATCTAATTCGATTTGATAGCTAGTTGGTGCCCTTGTCAACATTAGATCCAACGCACCCAGGGCGCACTCACCAGCTGTTTCGGCTACGACGCCCTGGGTCGCAAGAGTTGGCAGTTTGCTTCGCGTCTGCCAGCGGAAAAACTCTCGCGCCTGCACAACCCCGGCATCCAGCCGGATTTGCTAGTCGAGCGCGCCGGTGAACTGATCCGCACCCTCGACAAACTGCGCGGCGAGATCAAGTACGAATACGAAGCCAACGGCCAACTGCACAGCCGCGACACCGGCAAGCTTGTCGACAGCGAAGAATTCCGCTACGACGCCGCGGCAAACCGGCTGAACTTCAACACCAGCCAGTTCGACCACGTCAAAGACAACCGCCTCAAACGCTGGCGGGATCAGGAATATGCCTACGATGCGTGGGGCAACCTGATCGAAAAACGCAGCGGCATGGGCAAGCTGCAGACGTTTGTTTATGACTGTGAAAATCGGTTGGTGCGGGCCGAGACGTTGGTCAATGGCAAGCTGGAAAGCAGCGGTTTTTATCGGTACGACAGCCTGGGGCGGCGGGTCGGCAAACAGTCCGTTGTTAATGGCGTGACCGAGCAGAAGAATTTCTTGTGGCAAGGCCTGCGCATGCTGCGCGAGGAGCGTCCGGGGCAGAGCAGTCTGTACGTTTACGAACCGGGCAGCTATGCGCCGTTGGCGCGTGTCGACCAGGCAGAAGGGGAAGAGCAGAAGCTTTACTACTTCCATACCGACCAGATTGGTACGCCGCTGGAGATGACGGACGCGGACGGGAGCATTGTCTGGCAGGCGACGTGCAAGGCGTGGGGTTCGGTTGAAAAGCTGACGGTCAATGACGTCGAGCAGAACCTGAGGTTTCAGGGGCAGTATTTCGATGAAGAGACGGGGCTGCACTACAACACGTTTCGGTATTACGATCCGGAGGTGGGGCGGTTTGTTACGCAGGATCCGATTGGGTTGTTGGGTAGTTTTAATCTTTACGAATATGCTCCGAACTCAATAGCTTGGGTTGATCCTTCCGGGTTAAGTCCAGAAGACTTAGTCAGATATAAGCCGAGAGCTTCGGTGACACCGCAAGCTGGCGCCCGAGGTACCGCTATCAGTCGAGCATGGGGGGAGGAGAGGGCGCTCGTTGAAAGAGGCGGCGGCACACGAAATTGGACTGCGGCGGAGCGTGAGACTATTTTAGGTACACGCAACAACGCACAGCTTTCTTCAATTATGTCCGAAGCTGGTTATACTGGTCATCATATCAACAGTGTAGAGGGTAATGGTCAACTTGGACCCGCTTGGAAGGGTGATCCAAGAAACATCGTATTCTTACAAAATGCAAACCATCCTAGTGGAATTGATGAGCATTTAAATAGCCCCCAAGGACACCGCGGCAGTTATACAAATGCAGGGAGGGGGCGCTTGATCGATCGTGTAAAAAGTGCTGTGAAGTTAGGTTCTTGTGGTTGATGAGTTAATTTTGGAGAAGAGTATGATTGATATAACAACCGCCGCGGACGAGTTGGTTAGGGTCCATAGCAAATATAGTCTGTCCGGAAATTTTCAGCGATGCGATCAAGTAGATGTGAAGTGGCCGCCCGCCCTCGCTCGCTCAGCTGAGTTGGATGCTTTTTTTAACGGTTATGAGCCGGTTGATGTAAAGATCGAAACAGGATTCACGCCGTTAAAGCTTTTTAGTCTTGAGTTCATTGAAAAAGGCCAAATGGGTTATAAGTGGATTGATGTGGGCTCAGGTACTAAGTTAAACGAAGATTGGGGGCGGTCTTTCGTAGTTGTAATGGATGACTCTGGTGGTGGGAAACCTGTGATTGCAGTCACGGATGTTAAATACACTCAGATTTTTGCTAGTTACAGTGCGGTTCCCCCTTTTAAGATATCAGACTCGCTAGCTGATTTTGTTTTTGCGTTGGCAAGACTGATTGATATAGTTTATGGTGAGTTCAATGTTTTTGATATTTCCGATGATGACGGTTTGAATTCATTGTTTGTCGAAAGGGTGAGCTCTGAGATATCTCCTATATTAGGTGAAGATAATTTTGAAAATTTTTTTGATTATTTTTATGGGTGAAATTAAGTTTTTTTACGATTTTTTGATGCGGTAACTAACGTTCTCTGTCGCTCTTTTAAAATACATTGAAAAAGTGGCTGCCAACATTGCCTCAGTCACTTCTCTATAGTAACCATCGACGTCAGTCGCAAATCCAAATACCTGTGGTGGAACACCCTGGCCCAGGTCGAGCGCTTCCAGGATTGCTCGGGTAAAACCACCACCTATCGCTTCGACGAACGCCAACACTTGGTCGCCGTCACCGACGCGTTGGGGCAGACCACCACACTGGAACGCAAACCCGACGGCGAAGTGCTGCGCATCCAGCACCCGGACGGCAGCGCCGAATCGTTCACCTACAACGCCCTCGGCCAGGTACTGACGCACACCGACGGCAAAGGCCAGACCACGCGCCTGCTGCGCACCGCCCGCGGGCTGCCGAGCAGCCGCCAGGACGCCAAGGGCCAGCGCATCCGCTACGAATACGACCCGGCGATTCGCCTGACTGCACTGATCAACGAAAATAACGCGGCGTACCAGTTTGCCTACGATGCGTCTGACCGGTTGATCGAAGAAAAACGCATCGACAATCTGACCCGACGCTTCAGCTACAACCTGGGTGGGCATCTGACCCAGGTCGACGAAACCGGCTACGGCGAACGCGGAGAACGACCACAGCGTCGTACCGAATTCGAACGCGACAGCATTGGCCGGTTGCTGGCCAAGCTCAATGCCGATGCCCGTCAGGATTACGTGCATGACGATGGTGATCGGCTGCTGTCGATCCAGCGCCTGCCGACCGCGCAGGGCAAGCAGATCGGCGTCAGTGAAGAAACGCTCGAGTTTTCCTACGATCTGCTCGGCCGTCTGATTCAGGAGACCACGGCGCAAGGCGCCTTGTCCTACGACTACGATCCACTGAGCAACCTCACCACCCTGACGTTGCCCACCGGTCAACACCTCAATCACCTGTATTACGGCAGCGG
>NZ_JAGYGD010000070.1:0-5399 GCF_019947275.1 Pseudomonas sp. GL-RE-29 | reverse complement strand
GGCTTTTGGGGGTGGGTAGGGTGCAGCGAATGGCACGTGAAAGGTTGGAAAGCGGAAAATACGCTGTAGACAAAATTACAGCGCGACTGCTATGAGTGCAGAAATTTTTTATTTGGTTGATTTTTGTGGAGCATCATGCGGTCAGCCTGAATTTATCTCAGGTGAGTTCAATTGTGATGAGTGGGAGTGGGAGTGGGATGAGTTTGATCCTGGAGTTGAAAGTGTTGTTGTGGAGAGGGTTTATAAATTTAAAGTGTTGGATCGTACAATAAAGACGCTAGATGTGGGTTTTTTAGGGTCTCCGCACAATCTTGTGTCAGCACGCTTTCTTGAGGTCTGCGATAGTTTAAATGTTAGATATCGATCAGTGCCGGTTGAACTAAAGCCTGCAAGTGGAGTGATTAGTGGTGAGTATTTTATTTTTATTCCTTTGGATGCTGTGGAGTTGCTGGATCAGGCTGGGTCTAAATATTCTTTGGAGAAAAATTTGAAAACTGGTGAGCCATTATTTAATCGGTATCATCCTACTGTGCCAGTTTATAGCTGGATAAGCCAGTCCTCTGCAAAAAGTGGAGTTTGTGAGGATTTTTTGTTTGTATCGAAATTATGAAATGGGCCTGTATTGAGGAATTTAAGATTGAGGCAGAAAAAAAGCTGGTTGGTTTGAGTTTTAATCCAATAGATAGTGAGTTTGTTTTTGATCCGTGGGGTGAAATTTCCTGAGTGTGTTTGTCTTGTGCCAATAAATGCGTTGACTATTTTGAAGGGGCGCGACGGAGTTGGTGAGTGTGCTCTTTTAATATCATTATGCTTCAGTGGTGTCGGGACGCTGGGCGCTGCTCACATTTCTGGTGATATGATAGATGTTTGTCGTTGCTTGTGATTGGTTGGAGTTCTAGTTGGTCTATTGGATGATTTATTTGGTTGACTAATGAAGGGGCGGTAGGGTGGGTGTGCATAAAGTGTATTCAAAGTTGGTTTTTATAGGGCAGTAAATAGATTTTCGTATGAGTGTGAAGTAGTAAGACGTACTCAAAAAATATGCTCGCAGGGATGTTGATGTTGGTCGAATTTCTCTGGACAAATGTGATGAATCAGAAAACGTTCCATGTGTTGCGTCCCACAACCAGGACTGCCGGGAAGACAAAGGTTCAAGTTAAGTGAATGTTTTTATTCGTTAGGGACGTTTCAATGGTTCTACGTTATTCAGGCGTAAATCCGCCAGCGTCTGCAGCGATGATCAATGAAACGATCCGCTTGTTGGAGGTCGATGAGGATGTATGGATTGCCAGCTTTTGGGCTCTCTATAATGGAGCTTTGCTTGATGATCAATTGTTGATTTATTCGACGGAAGAAATAGTTGAGCGCAATAAAACATATGATATAGACAAGGATTTTCCGGGGCAGCTTTTGGTGGGTGATGACTCTGGTGGCAGGCTTGTTCTGATCGATAGATCTGCCGAAGATAAATTTTATCTCATAGGCTCTGGTAATCCATTTTTAGACGATTCGGAAATATTTTTCTCAGTTGAAGCATTGTTAGCGTATGTCCTTGAAGATGGTAATGAGTTACCGGACTCCGTAAGTATTTTGGCAATAGGTAAAGCTAAAGCCACTTTGCAAGAAATTCTGGAAATCAAGAAAGGGTTAGGGCTGAACGATTCGGTGAAAAATCTGAAAGAGAAACTCGAAAAAGAAAATGAGGTAGTTCTAAAAGAGGTGAAAGCTGCCAAATACGAGGGTGTATCAGCTAGATATCGACATCTGATTCGGTTCGATAACTAGTAGGGGTGCTGATCTAGGGTTTGTGCTGATGATCTTCTAGAAAATACCTCTTGGTATCAGCCTAACACCTCAATCGCCTGTACTACGGCAGCGGCCACCTGCACCAACTCAACCTCGACGGCCAACTGATCAGCGACATCGAGCGCGACGACCTGCACCGCGAAGTCCTGCGTACCCAGGGCGCACTCACCAGCTGCTTCGGCTACGACGCCATGGGTCGCAAGAGCTGGCAGTTCGCCTCGCGCCTGCCAGCGGAAAAACTCTCGCGCATCCACAACCCCGGCATCCAGCCCGACCTGCTGGTGGAGCACGCCTACAACCCGATCCACCGCCGTCACCAGTACGACCCGGCCGGCGAGTTGACCCGCACCCTCGACAAACTGCGCGGCGAGATCAAGTACGAATACGAAGCCAACGGCCAACTGCACAGCCGCGACACCGGAAAGCTTGTCGACAGCGAAGAGTTCCGCTACGACGCCGCAGCGAACCGGCTGAACTTCAACACCAGCCAGTTCGACCACGTCAAAGACAACCGCCTCAAACGCTGGCGGGATCAGGAATATGCCTACGATGCGTGGGGCAACCTGATCGAAAAACGCAGCGGCATGGGCAAGCTGCAGACGTTTGTTTATGACTGTGAGAATCGGTTGGTGCGGGCCGAGACGCTGGTCAATGGCAAGTTGCAAAGTACCGGTGCGTATCGATACGACAGTCTCGGGCGGCGAGTTGCTAAGGTTTCCGAGGTCAACGGCAAGACCGAGCATAAGCACTTCTTGTGGCAAGGCCTGCGGATGCTGCGCGAAGAGCGTCCGGGGCAGAGCAGTCTGTACGTTTACGAACCGGGCAGCTATGCGCCGCTGGCGCGTGTTGACCAGGCGGAAGGTGAAGAGCAAAAGCTTTATTACTTCCATACCGACCAGATTGGTACGCCGCTGGAAATGACTGACCGTGAAGGGCAGATTGTCTGGCAGGCGACGTACAAGGCGTGGGGCTCGGTTGAGAAGCTGACGGTTAATGCCGTCGAGCAGAACCTGAGGTTTCAGGGGCAGTATTTTGACGACGAGACGGGGCTGCACTACAACACGTTTCGGTATTACGATCCGGAGGTGGGGCGGTTTGTAACGCAGGATCCGATTGGGTTGGATGGGGGATATAACTTATACAAATATGCTCCTGATCCTACTGGGTGGATTGATCCATTAGGTCTTTGTTCCAAAGCGTTTCCTTGGTGAGACAAACGCACTGCCGGACTCGGTAGATATTGTGGCTATTGGTAAAGTCAAAATCACGCCGCAAGAGGTGCTGGCAATCAAGAATGAGTTGGGGTTAAGCGAGTCGGTGGCAAAATTGAAAGAAAAACTTGAGAAGGAAAATCAAATGATTTTAAAAGGAGTCAAAGCCGTTAAGTATAAGGGAGTAGTCGCTCAATATCGGCATTTAATTCGATTTAATAACTAGTGGGGGGTTGTCTATTGATCGGATGATTTATGGATAATGCTCCTAATCAATAGATCAGCGTCTCGCTACGTTTACCAAGGCAGCGGCCACCTGCATCGCGAAGCATGCAATGCTTTAATACACCAGCATCCGTCTGGATTAAGGTGTTTTAAAATCAACTACTAGGGAAGTACCAATCTCATGCAGCATTCATCCTCAACCTCTCCAACGGTGACAGGTCAACTGATCTCCACCTTCCGCCACGGCAAGGGCTTTCTGGTCTTCATGCTGTTGTTCGCAATTGTCATGTTGGGTCTGGCAGGATTTGTGTTGTACCTGGGCACCATATTGCCGACGGGCAGTTCCGGGGCGAACACCAGTCGTGGTTCCAGCCCGCAGTTGCTGATCTATTCCGTCAGTGGCTTGCTGGTCGTCATTTCGGCGGTCCTGTTCGGACTTTATGCGTGGCAGAAGAAGTTGCGCGGGACTCATTATGAGGTTTACGAGCACGGCATTGTGGCTGTCAGCGGAAAGCAGCAGCAATTTACGGCGTTTGCTGAATTAGAAGATCTTTATCTGTTCGGCTCGGGGCAAGCGGCATTCACTGGCCTGATCACCAACCTGGCGTACCGGCGTAATGAAAGTGAGCCATTTCATCGCGTGATCGAGTCGTTGAAAGGCTTTCAGAACTTTCAGCAGTTGGTGCGTGAGTTGCACGTCCGCGAGCGTTTGCCGGTTGTAATGAACAAGCTTGAGACGGGCGGAGCAGTGACTTTCAAATACGTGCCGACCGGGCAGGTCTGGCGCAAACGGATCGCGGGGGACTTCCTGAATGTCGTCACTCAAACAATTATTGTGACACGCGAGTTTCTGGAAGTTGACGGACGTAAAGTCCCGGTGTCGACTCTTTCTTCAATCGATTTGAATGCCTGGAGTGAGAAGGTCACCATCCAAGACGAGGCCGGGAATCCGATGCTATCAACGGTGTGCACCGGCATCATGAGCCATGACCTGTTCCTCACCACTCTGGATGTATTGCTGGATGCTGAACGCGCAAGCAGCGCTGAGGCGAAGCCAAGCCTGGCCTGAGATCTCAGGGCGGCGCCAGCGTGAACATCACAATTAACCCGGCTACTCAGGCCGGGTTTTTTGTGGGGGCGTGGTAGAGCGTTTAGACCGATTATTTCCTTGCGTTATTTACATAGACTCAATCCGCATATCCATTACCAAAAAATCCGCGCCCTGACATTGTCCTCATCCGTTACCAATGACGGTTGTTCGTTACAGCAGAATAATCTGTCCTGCCTGCATCTTTAAGGCTGCCCCGACATCGACTTTGGCTGTTTGACCGCCAGCTTGTGGAGCTAGGCCGAATCCATAGAATCCGCCCCATCAGCTTCGTCCAACTATCCAGTCCTTCAGGGAGCAACACCATGATGAATGCCATGCAGATGCAAATGCCGATGAACGCCACCATGCCAATGATGGGCATGCCGATGATGGCGACCATGACCTGCGAGATGATGGACGACGGCATGATGTGCAAGATGATGCCGGCCGCTGGCATGGACATGGCCATGTTCAAGAACAGCGCTGAAATGATGCAGATGATGATGAACTGCGGCATGCCGATGATGATGCATTGCGGCAACATGAGCATGATGTGCATGTCCCAGGCGAGCATGGCCGAGCCAATGATGAACATGATGATGTCCATGCCAATGATGCCGCCAATGATGGGCATGCCGATGCCATCGATGAAGTGCGTGATGGAGTGCACCGTCATGGCCGACTGCATGATGTGCAAAATCATGCCGATGGCCGGCATGAACATGGACATGATGAAAAACTGCTGCAACCTGATGATGAAAATGATGAACGACTGCGGCATGCCGATGATGATGAGCTGCAACGGGATGCCGATGATGTGCTGCACCTGCTGATTGCGCGGAGCATCGGACGGCTTGCTGGCGATGGCGTACTTGGGAGCGCCATCGCCAGCAAGCCGGCTCCTACGTAGAGCGATTCACGCGCTTGATTGAATTGACTGATTCAAAGAAGCAAAAAAAGCCCGGCTGATGTAAATCAGTCGGGCTTTTTTGTAGGAGCCGGCTTGCTGGCGATGGCGTATTTGAGCTGTCTCTTATAAACATCTCCGACCCCACCACACTACCCAT
>NZ_JAGYGD010000007.1:0-178170 GCF_019947275.1 Pseudomonas sp. GL-RE-29 | reverse complement strand
CGATGAATTCCTTATCGGCGCTTCGGGTAGAAAGGGCGGGACGAGAAGTCTCCCACGGTCCGTACTGGCTAGAGTCGGAATCGAGCTTTTAGTCCCGCCCACCCCTTCAAGTCTAAACATACAAGCGGGCTTGCCCGCGATGAGGGCATTAAATTCAACATCAATGTCGACTGTTACATCGCCATCGCGGGCAAGCCCGCTCCCACAGGGTCTGTGCAATGTTTGGGGAATTGTGGTGCTCCAGAAATGATTAAGCCCGGCCGAAGCCGGGCTGTGGTCCCGCATTTGTGGATCAGCTGACGGAAGCGCCGCCGGTGCGATCGTAGCCATCTTCGGCGACGGTGGCGCCGCCAGTGCGGTCGTAACCATCTTCAGCGAAAGTGGCGGAACCGGTGCGGTCGTAGCCATCTTCAGCGACGGTGGCGGAACCGGTGCGGTCGTAGCCATCAGCCGCGACGGTAGCGGAACCGGTGCGGTCGTAGCCGTCTGCTGCAACAGCGGAGCCAGTGCGGTCGAAACCGTCGGCGGCGAAAGAATTGGCAGCCAGTACGGACAGGGCCAGGGCGAGGAACAGTTTGGTTTTCATCTTCATTTCTCCAGGTTCTTTGGCGTTGTGTGTCTTGGGCATGGGTTTCATGCTACGCCAATTAAACTGATTAAAAAGCGCAAATAAATGCTAGTAACAATCGATTAAATTGATATTAAGGCCATCAGACGTTTTCACTTTCAAGGTCTGAGTGAGCGCATCACAGTTAATCGATAAGGCAGGTTCAGGATGGGAGGCGAGCATTAACTCGTGATTAATCGGCCTTGCGCGGGAGTGAAGGATTTTTCATTCGGCGCCGAGCCAAACGAAAAAAAGGGGCAGATCCCGACGATCTGCCCCTTTTGTTGTATCGCCTCTGGACTTAGTCCGTGAGGATCCGCGAATGCTTGCGGGTGTCTTTCATGGTGATGTACACCAGCAACGACACGGCAATGCATGCGGTGACGTACCAGTAGTAACCGGTTTCCATGCCGATGCTCTTGAACCACAGCGCGATGTATTCAGCGGTGCCGCCGAAGATCGATACGGTCAGTGCGTACGGCAGGCCGACGCCCAGGGCGCGGATTTCGGTCGGGAACAGTTCGGCTTTTACCACGGCGTTGATCGAGGTGTAGCCGCTGACGATGATCAGTGCGGCCATGATCAGGAAGAACGCGCCCCACCAGGTGGTGATGGTGTGCAGGGTGGTGAGGATCGGCACGGTGAACAGCGTCCCCAGAACACCGAAGGCAATCAGGATCGGCCGGCGACCGATTTTATCCGAGAGCCCGCCGATGATCGGTTGCAGGCACATGAACAGGAACAGCGTGGCGGCAGAAATGGTGGTGGAGTCGGAGATGCTCATGCCGACGGTGTTCACCAGGTATTTCTGCATGTAGGTGGTGTAGGTGTAGAACGCCAGCGTACCGCCCATGGTCAGGCCGACCACGGTCATCAGTTCCTTAGGATGACGCATCAAGGTGCGCATCGCGCTTTCCTTGGCCTTTTCCTTCTTGGTGAACGACTCGGTTTCTTCCATGCCGCGACGCAGGTACAACGCAACTACGGCACACAGCGCGCCGATGGCGAACGGGATGCGCCAGCCCCAGGCGTACAGCTCTTCGGTGGTCAGCAGGTTCTGCAGGACGATCAGCACACCCAACGCTATGAGCTGACCGGAGATCAGCGTCACGTACTGGAAGCTGGAGAAGAAGCCACGGCGTTCCTTGGTGGCCATCTCGCTGAGGTAAGTGGCGGAAGTGCCGTACTCGCCACCGACCGACAGGCCTTGCAGCAAGCGGGCGAACACCAGCAGGATCGGTGCGCCGATGCCGATGGTTTCGTAGCTTGGGCTCAGGGCGATCAGCAGCGAGCCGAAGCACATCAGGTACACCGAGGCCATCAGAGCCTTTTTACGCCCGACTTTGTCGGCGTACAGGCCCATCAGCCAGCCCCCGATCGGACGCATCAGGAAGCCCACGGCGAAGATTGCGGCGGTGTTCAGCAGTTGTGCAGTGGTGTCGCCTTTGGGGAAAAAGGTCTTGGCGAAATACAGGGAGAAAGCGGCGTAGACGTACCAGTCATACCACTCGACCATGTTGCCAACGGAACCGCTGAAGATCGATTTGATACGGCTGGAGGTGGTGCGTACTTTTGTCGGCGAGGCAACCGACCCACGGGGCAGGGTATTGGAGTTATCCATTGAAGGATCCTTCGTCTAATTATTTTTTATGGAGCGCGAATAAACGCAGCCTGCGGGGGCTATAGCAGGAGGTGTGCCAACGGGTAGAGGGCCGGTTTAGAGGGGGCAAGCCGAAAGCATGAGCGGAAATCCGCTTATTGCGTGCAGTGTGTCAGGCGGATTTTCGCGCACGACCCGTAACCTGTAGGAGCTGGCTTGCCAGCGATCCAGGCAGCGCGGTGTCTCTGGTAGACCGCGTTATCGTTCATCGCTGGCAAGCCAGCTCCTACAGGTCAGAGAAACATTTCGCGCGAAAGTCCATGCCGCTGCATCTTTTCGTTGAACGTCCGGCGCGGCAGTTGCAACTCTTCCAGCACCGCTTTCACATCGCCCTTGTGCCGCGTCAACGCCGCGCGCAGGCATTGCGCTTCAAAGGCTTCCTGCTGCGCCGCCAACGACTGACCGGGTTCAACGCCCAGTGGTTCCGGCTCGCCAAGCCCCAGTACCTGACGTTCGGCCACATTCGCCAATTCACGCACATTGCCCGGCCAGTCGTGGCTCAGCAGATGGCTCAGCTGCGGGCCGCTCAACGGCGGGAAGGTGCGGCCCAGACGTTCGGCGGCACTGCGGGCAAACGACTCGAACAACAAGGGAATGTCTTCGCGACGCTCGCGCAACGGTGGCAAACGCAACTCTGCTACGTTCAACCGATACGCCAGGTCCTCGCGAAAACGCCCGGCCCGCGCTTCGTCGAGCAAGTCCGGTTTGGTCGCGGCGATGATCCGCAAGTCCACGCGAATGCTTTGGTTCGAACCCAGGCGCTCAAGCTTCTGTTCCTGCAACACGCGCAGCAGTTTCACCTGCTGCGCCAGCGGCATGCTTTCGATTTCATCGAGGAACAGCGTGCCGCCATCGGCGTATTCGAGCTTGCCGATACGCTTTCCTTGAGCACCGGTGAACGCGCCGCTTTCGTGGCCGAACAACTCGGCTTCAAACAGTTGCTCGGGGATCGCCGCGCAGTTCAGTGCGACGAAGGGTTTGTCGGCCCGAGGGCCGAAGTCGTGCAGGCAACGGGCGACCAGTTCCTTGCCGCTGCCGGTTTCACCACGAATCAGCACATTGACCGGCAACGCGGCCAGATCCAGCACTTGCCGACGCAAAGTCTGCAAGCCACGGGATACGCCCAGCAGCGTCGCATCGAGTTTGGCGCGGTTGTCCGCCTGTTCGTGCAGGGCGCGGTTTTCCAGCACTAGCCGACGTTTGTCCAGCGCTCGGCGCAGGCTGCCGAGCAGGGTTTCAGGGCTGAACGGTTTTTCCAGAAAGTCGTAGGCGCCATCGCGCATGGCATCCACCGCCATGGGCACGTCGCCGTGGCCGGTCAGCAGGATCACCGGCAGGTCGGCGTCGCGGCGCTGTACCTCGGCCAGCAGTTCCAGACCGGTCATGCCGGGCATGCGCACATCGCTGAGAATCACCCCCGCGTAATGCTTCGGTAATTGCGCCAGGCACTCATCGGCACGACTGAACAACTGCACCTCGAAACCCGACAGGCTCAACCATTGTTCAACGGCGCTGCGAATGCTGCTTTCGTCGTCGACCACCATCACTGAATTCAGCATGAGCCGTGGGCCTCCAGATCGATGGGCAGGGTCAGGGAGAACACCGCGCCGCTGTCGTGATTATCGGCCGTCAGGCGACCGCCCGATTCGTGAACGATAGCGAAAGAAACGGCCAGTCCGATGCCCAGACCATCGCCCACGGGTTTGGTGGTGAAAAATGGATCGAACACTTTGGAAAGGTTTTCTTCGGCAATGCCGCCGCCGTTATCGATGACGCTCAGGCGCCACAATAATTCTTCGGCTTCGAGGCGAACTTCCAGGCGTTTGCAGGGTTTGTCCTGCATGGCATCGAGGGCGTTGCGCAGCAGGTTGATCAGCACCTGTTCCAGGCGAATTGCATCGCCACGCACCCAGGCCGGACGCGTCAGGTGCAGCACCGTGCTGACCTGTTCGTCGCGTAACCGCGTGTCGAGCAGGTGCAGCGACTGGTCAACCACCGCCGCCAGATCCAGGCGTTCGCGCAAGCCGCTGGGGCTTTTGCGGGCGAAGGTTTTCAGGTGGCCGGTGAGGGCGGCCATGCGCGTCAGCATGTCATCCACCGGTTTGAGCGCCTTGTAGGCGTCGTCGACGCGGCCGTGATCGAGCAGCAGGCGCAAAGTCGCCAATTGCATGCGTTGGGCGGTCAAGGGCTGATTGATCTCGTGGGCGAGGGCGGCGGACATTTGCCCAAGGGCGGCGAGTTTGGCCGATTGCACCAGACCTTCCTGGGCGGTGCGCAGATCCCGGGTGCGCTCTTCGACCAGTTGCTCAAGCTCCTCGCGGCTGCGCTGGCGCAGTTTGGCCAGGCGCCAGCGCTGGTTGAGGAACAGCAGCAGAAACACCAGCGTCAGCCAAAAACCGGCAGCGGCGAGTGCGGCGTTGCGGCTGTCTTCGAAGGCGACGTGGGGACGGCGCAACAGATGCAATGTCCAGCCTTCGGCACTCAACGGCAGGGATTCCCAGAGGTAGTCGGCCTTGCCATCCGGGCCACCGACCCGCGCCAGTTCACTGTTTTCGTCGAAGCGTCGCAGGGATTGATAATCAAGCAGCGTCAGCGGTTGTTTGTCGTATTGGCGAGTGGCTTTGAGTTCGGCGTGATCGCTTTCAGTCAGCGGTTTCAATTGGCGATAGCGCCATCCCGGCTGGTTGGCGATGAAGATGATCCCGCGCGCATCGCTGACCAGCAGGGTGTCGTTACCCTGGCTCCATTCACGTTCCAGCTCTGGAAACTCCAGCTTCACCACCATCGCGCCGAGAAACTGCCCGTCGTCATTGGTGACGGCGCTGGACAGGAAGTAACCCGGAATCCCGCTGGTCACCCCCACGGCATAAAAGCGCCCGGTACCCTGGGTACGGGTCTGGCTGAAGTAGGGGCGGAAACCATAGTTGTGACCGACATAACTGCTGGGCAAACGCCAGTTGCTCGCCGCCACGGCCAGGCCGGTACGATCAAGCAGTTCAAGGGTCGAGGATTCGGCGGCGCCGTTGATCTGCTCCAGTTTTCGGTTCAGCAGTTCCTGTTGCTCGGGACTCACCGGGCCTTTGAGCGCGTCGCGCAATTGCGGGTCCAGCGCCAGAACCGAGGGCAGGGCGCGATAGCGTTCGATCAGGGTATGCAGGGAGGTGGCGTACAGCGCCAATTGCTGATTGGCGCGAGCCGCGTCCTCGACCATTGACTGGCGCACGGTGTGGCGCATGGCCAGGGTGGCTGCGATGGCGGCGCCGGCGATAATCAACACGGTATACAGCGCCAGGCGCAGAGGGCGAGATGACTCAAACATGCTGGGCATTACACATGTGTACGGAAGGGGCGCACCATAACATGGGCTCCCGTGCCATCCCATAAAAGCAATGTGTCCGCGTGTAGGAGCTGCCGCAGGCTGCGATCTTTTGATTTTGCTTTTTTAAAATCAAAGTCAAAAGATCGCAGCCTGCGGCAGCTCCTACAGTGGTAACGAGTGGGCAATAAAAAAGGCGACGGAGGTTAAACCCCAGTCGCCTTTTTTCGGTCAGTCGAAGCGCTTACTGCACTTCCACCGCCAGGCTTTCACTGATCTTTTTCTGCCAGATGGCAGGACCGGTGATGTGTACCGACTCGCCATTGCTGTCGACGGCAACCGTCACAGGCATGTCTTTCACGTCGAACTCGTAGATGGCTTCCATCCCCAGTTCGGCGAAAGCGACAACGCGGGATTTCTTGATGGCTTGTGCCACCAGGTAAGCCGCGCCGCCCACTGCCATCAGGTAAACGGCTTTGTGGTCCTTGATCGCGTCGATCGCGGTCGGACCGCGCTCGGATTTGCCGATCATGCCCAGCAGGCCGGTTTGCTCGAGGATTTGACGGGTGAACTTGTCCATCCGCGTCGCGGTGGTCGGGCCGGCAGGGCCAACCACTTCTTCGCGCACCGGATCAACCGGGCCGACGTAATAGATGAAGCGACCTTTCAGGTCTACCGGCAGGGTTTCACCCTTGTTCAGCATCTCGACCATGCGCTTGTGCGCAGCATCGCGACCGGTGAGCATTTTGCCGTTGAGCAGGACGGTTTCGCCCGGCTTCCAGCTCTGCACTTCTTCCGGAGTCAGGGTGTCGAGGTTGACGCGGCGGGCCGACGGACCTGCTTCCCAGACGATTTCCGGGTAGGCGTCCAGCGGTGGCGCTTCCAGCGAGGCCGGGCCGGAACCGTCGAGCACGAAGTGAGCGTGACGGGTGGCGGCGCAGTTCGGGATCATGCACACCGGCAACGAAGCGGCGTGAGTCGGGTAATCCATGATCTTCACGTCAAGCACGGTGGTCAGGCCACCGAGGCCCTGGGCGCCGATGCCCAACTGGTTGACCTTCTCGAACAGCTCCAGGCGCATTTCTTCGAGGCGGTTCTGCGGGCCACGAGCCTTCAACTCGTGAATGTCGATGGATTCCATCAACACTTCCTTGGCCATGACCGCGGCTTTCTCGGCGGTGCCGCCGATGCCAATGCCGAGCATGCCCGGTGGGCACCAGCCGGCGCCCATGGTCGGAACGGTCTTCAGCACCCAGTCAACGATCGAGTCGGACGGGTTGAGCATGGCCATTTTCGACTTGTTCTCGGAACCGCCGCCCTTGGCCGCCACGTCCACTTCCACGGTGTTACCCGGGACGATGGAGTAGTGGATCACAGCCGGGGTGTTGTCCTTGGTGTTCTTGCGAGCGCCCGCCGGGTCGGCGAGGATCGAAGCACGCAGGACGTTTTCCGGCAGGTTGTAGGCGCGACGAACGCCTTCGTTGATCATGTCGTCCAGGCCCATGGTGGCGCCATCCCAACGCACGTCCATGCCCACGCGGACAAACACGGTGACGATGCCGGTGTCCTGGCAGATCGGACGGTGGCCGGTGGCGCACATGCGCGAGTTGATCAAAATCTGAGCAATGGAGTCGCGGGCTGCCGGCGATTCTTCGCGCAGGTAGGCCTCGTGCATCGCCTGGATGAAATCCACGGGGTGGTAATAAGAAATGAACTGCAGGGCGTCGGCAACGCTCTGAATCAGGTCGTCTTGCTTGATCACGGTCATGAGTCGCGCTCCTCTAAAAGACGGGAACATTCAATAAGGTGCTTGCAGCTTGGGTGCATCGGTCGGTTGCAAGCACCTTTCAAGGCACGCCGGGGCTGCTGGCGCGACGCTAAAAAGGCGCGGCAGTATACCGCGCCTCGCTGAAGGGCACACGCGCCGCTAGTCAAACGTTGGTCGCATATCGGACAGTGGCAATCGGCAAGTCGAAACGCATGACATTTGTGGCGAGGGAGCTTGCTCCCGCTCGGCTGCGCAGCAGGCGTAATTAAGACGACACGTTTCTCCTGAAAGAATGCAGGAGGGCCGCTTCGCGGCCCAGCGGGAGCAAGCTCCCTCGCCACAGGATTATCGCAACACAGGAACATGGTTGTGGTGTGAGGTATCTACTCTGAAAATTGGATGGTCATTTATCGGCCACGCCACTAAAGTGGCGCACGGCCTGTAGAGTAGGACGCTCTGTCAGTCTCTTTCATTCGGTGAGTCAACGATTGACCCATAACGCCATCCAGCGACTGTTGCTCAAACGTTTTGCCCTCGCGGCCGGCACCTATGCCTTGGCATTGCTGTTGCTGTGGCTGGCGTTTTTTACCGGTCATTATCAAGACTCACTCCCCGGCGTCGCCATCGGCAGTGCCCTGGTGGTCATCAGCCAGGCAGCGTTGTTCGCGGTTTTTTATTCCGGCTATAACCTGCGCTTCACCGACCCCAGCCTGACCGAAGTTCAAGTGTTGCTGGGGCTGGGCTGGCAAACCTGGCTGATCGCGCATCTGGAAGATGCTCGCGGGGCTTTCCTGGTTTTTTACCTGTTGATTCTGCTGTTCGGGCTGTTTCACCTGTCCCGACGGGCATTTCTGCGTTGCGCCTTGCTGGTGTTCTTCAGTTTCAGTGCGATCACGCTGTGGGAGGGCTACCACTTTCAGTTGCCCAATCCGGCATTGGCGGCGTTGCAAGTGTGCGTGCTGTTGATCGTCCTGATCTGGCTGGTGCTCTACGCCGGTTACGTCCAGGCCTCGCGTCACCGCATGCGTCAGCGGCGTTTTGCCTTGCAAGCGCATCAGGACACGCTGCGCGGGATGATGCGTCAGCTCGAAGATTTGGTCGCCACCGACGAATTGACCGGGTTATTCAATCGCCGACATTTCCTGCGCCTGGCCTCCCGTGAGCTGAACGCCATGGACGCTGGCGTCGTGCATGGCCTGGCGCTGATCGATCTCGATCACTTCAAACGGATCAACGACATGCACGGCCATGCGGCCGGTGATCAGGTGCTGCAAGCCTTTGCGGGCGTCGCCTCGGCCTGTCTGCGCGAGGGTGACGTTCTGGCCCGCTATGGCGGCGAAGAGTTTGTGGTGCTGTTGCCCGACTGCGATGCCGAGAGCCTGACTTCCTGCTGTGAGCGTTTGCGTATCGCGTTTACTGATGTCGAGTTGATCGGCCTCAACGTGCGCAACCTCAGCCTCTCCGCCGGCATGACCTTGCTGGAGCTTGGCGATGACCTCGACGATGCCTTGCAACGAGCCGACCAGGCGCTCTATCGCGCCAAGCGTGACGGACGCAACCGTTGCGCGGCAGCGTGGGAAAACGTCGATGCCTGAGTTGCGTGTCGGCGACCGCCAATGGTCGGTGGCGCAGGGCAGCAATTTGCTCGACGCGCTGAATCAGAACGGCGTGGCGGTGCCCTACAGCTGTCGCGCCGGCAGTTGCCATGCGTGTCTGGTGCAATGTGTGCAAGGTCTGCCCAGCGACAGCCGGCCCGATGCCTTGAGTGCGGAGCAGCGCCAGCAAGGCTGGCGGCTGGCGTGTCAGTGTCAGGTGGTCGAAGACTTGCAGGTGCACACCTTCGATCCGCTACAGGACGGTCGACCTGCCGAAGTGACCGCCATTGATTGGCTCAGCGCGAGCGTCTTGCGCCTGCGCCTGACCCCGCAGCGACCGTTGCGCTACAGCGCCGGCCAGCATCTGGTGTTGTGGGCGGGCAACGTAGCGCGGCCGTATTCCCTCGCCAGCCTGCCGGAAGACGATCGCTTTCTGGAGTTTCATCTCGATTGTCGCCAGCCAGGGCAGTTCAGCGACGCGGCGCGTCAACTGAAGCTTGGCGATCCGATCCGCCTCGGTGAACTGCGTGGCGGGGCGTTGCATTACGACCCGGACTGGCACAACCGACCGCTGTGGCTGATGGCTTCCGGTACCGGGTTGGGGCCGTTGTTTGGCGTGCTGCGTGAAGCGTTGCGCCAGGATCACCAAGGCGCCATCCGCGTCATTCACCTGGCTCATGATGCCGATGAGCATTATCTGGCCAAACCCCTGCTAGCCATGGCCGCCACCCGTGCGAACCTGAGCATCGAGCTGTGGACAGCGGCCGAGGTGCCAGCGGCTTTGGCGCAACTGCGGCTTGTTTCCCGGCAAACCCTGGCCTTACTCTGCGGAGCGCCTGACAGCGTCGACGCCTTTGCCCGGCGGCTGTATCTGGCGGGATTGCCGCGCAATCAACTGCTGGCCGACGTATTCCTGCCCCGCGGTTGAGTGCTGAAACTACTGTTGTGGCGAGGGAGCTTGCTCGCGCTTGAGTGCGTAGCGCTCACTGTTTTTTGGGGCCGCTGCGCAACCCAGCGCGAGCAAGTTCGCTCGCCACAATGAAATCATCTGCCTCGCTCCGCTGAGACACACCATGACCGAAGCCATCCTGCTGGAACGCGAACGCGGCCTGCTGACCCTGCGCCTCAATCGTCCCGACAAGAAAAACGCCCTGACCCGCGCCATGTACAGTCACCTGGCCGAAGCGCTGAAACAGGCCGATACAGACCCGGAAATCAATGCGGTGCTGATCACGGGCTCCAGTGAGTGCTTTACCGCCGGCAACGACATCGCCGACTTCATCCAGCAACCGCCGAGCAACCTCGACAGTCCGGTGTTCCACTTCATGCTCAACCTGCTCGAATGCCGCAAACCGGTAATCGCCGCCGTGACAGGCGCAGCGGTGGGCATTGGCACGACGATGTTGCTGCATTGCGATTTGGTCTATGTCAGCCGTGACGCACGCTTGCGCATGCCGTTCGTCAACCTCGGGTTGTGCCCAGAGTTCGGTTCCAGCCTGATTTTGCCGCGCCTGCTCGGGCAGGCCAAAGCGGCGGAGTTGCTGCTGCTGGGTGAAGGTTTTAATGGTGAGCAAGCGGCGGCGTGGGGGATTGCGTCCGAGGCCTTGGGCAATGGCGAAGAGGCGTTAGCCAAGGCGAAGGAGATGGCGATGCGCTTTGAATCGCTGCCACCGGAAGCGGTGCGCATCAGCAAGCAATTGATGAGGGCGCCGGATCGGGATTTGTTGCGCAAGGTGATAGAAGAGGAGGGCGCGTTGTTCACCCAGCGTCTACGTTCGCCGGAAGCGATGGCGGCGTTGGCAGGATTTATCAACAGGCATTGAGCCCGGAAAAGATCGCAGCCTGCGGCAGCTCCTACAGAGGCACGCGGTCCATGTAGGAGCTGCCGCAGGCTGCGATCTTTTGATCTTCATGGTCCTGAAAACAAAAAAGCCCCGTCATTCACATGGCGGGGCTTTTGTTTTTCAGCGCTCTGTCACTCATTCATTGATGTAACTCGACGGTAGGAGCCCAGTCTACCGTTAGTCGGAACTGTCATTTCTATCAGCTAGTTCTCAGCAAGGGTAAAGACTTAAGTTTTGTACTCGCTAATTTTTACGTGCCAAGGAGTGTTATCAAATGAGCGAGTTAGAAATTCCAACAATTTTGAAACCTCGAGATGGAGCTACAACTACTGTAGATCCGGACATCGAAATCAAATGCACGCCGGGTGCCAAAGTGATGATTTACGGATTGTCGAGTTTGACTGAGTGCACAATCGGTAGTGATGGTTTGTGGAAAGGGCGGCCAGCTCGAAGTCTGGTGCCGAAAAAGCATACCTTCCATGCCGTGCATGTGACTGACGATGACAAATCGAAACCATCCCCCGATGTTACTTTCACTGCATCAAATCATTGAAGCAAAAAGCCCCGCCATTCACATGGCGGGGCTTTTGTTTTTCAGCAACCGGTCACTCAGACCATCGGGTCGCCAACGTGCAGGATCTTCATGCCGTTGGTGCCGCCGGTGGTGTGGTAGCTGTCGCCCTTGGTCAGGATGACCCAGTCGCCTTTTTCCACGACGCCGCGCTTGACCAGCTCGTCGATCGCTTTCTGGCTGACTTCGTTCGGAGCCAGCGAAGCCGGATCGAACGGGATGGTGTACACGCCACGGAACATCGCCGCGCGGGCCTGGGCTTCGCGGTGCGGGGTGAACGCGTAGATCGGCACCGAGGAACGGATGCGTGACATGATCAGCGGGGTGTAGCCGCTTTCGGTCAACGCGATGATCGCTTTCACGCCAGGGAAGTGGTTGGCGGTGTACATGGTCGCCAGCGCAATGCTCTCGTCGCAGCGGGTGAATTCCTTGCCGATGCGGTGGCTGGAAGTCTTGCTGGTCGGGTGCTTTTCAGCGCCGACGCAGATGCGCGCCATCGCTTGCACGGCTTCCAGCGGGTACAGGCCAGCGGCACTTTCAGCCGACAACATCACGGCGTCGGTGTAGTCGAGCACGGCGTTGGCCACGTCGGACACTTCGGCACGGGTCGGCATCGGGTTCTGGATCATCGATTCCATCATCTGGGTCGCGACGATCACAGCCTTGTTGTGGCGGCGTGCGTGCAGAATGATTTTCTTCTGAATGCCCACCAACTCGGCGTCACCGATTTCCACACCCAGGTCACCACGGGCCACCATCACGGCGTCGGACGCCTTGATCAGGCCATCGAGGGTATCGTCATCGGCCACGGCTTCGGCGCGTTCGATCTTCGCTACCAGCCAGGCAGTGCCGCCGGCTTCGTCGCGCAGTTGACGGGCGTATTCCATGTCGGCGGCGTCACGCGGGAAGGACACGGCGAGGTAGTCGACTTCCATTTCCGCAGCGAGCTTGATGTCGGCCTTGTCTTTTTCAGTCAGGGCCGGAGCGGTCAGGCCGCCACCGCGACGGTTGATGCCTTTGTGGTCGGACAGCGGACCGCCGATGGTCACGGTGCAATTCAGTTCGGTAGCAGTGGCGGTGTCGACGCGCATCACCACGCGGCCGTCATCGAGCAGCAGCTCGTCGCCCACGCCGCAGTCCTTGACCAGGTCCGGGTAGTCGATGCCGACCACTTGCTGGTTGCCTTCAGTCAGGGGATGGCTGGTGGAGAAGGTGAATTGATCACCGATCTTCAGCTCGATCTTCTTGTTGGCGAATTTGGCGATACGGATTTTCGGGCCTTGCAGGTCACCCAGCAGGGCGACGAAGCGACCGTGCTTGGCAGCCAGGTCACGCACCAGCTTCGCGCGAGCCTTGTGCTCGTCGGGGGTGCCGTGGGAGAAGTTCAGGCGGGCGACGTCCAGGCCAGCCAGAATCAGCTGTTCGAGAACTTCCGGCGAGTTACTGGCCGGGCCTAGGGTAGCGACGATTTTGGTACGACGGACGGACATGCAAAGACTCCTGAGTTCAAGCGCTGAGTGAGGCTACTATGGTCCGAAGTTGTAGTCATTGTTCGAATGCACTACTTATTGCTTTCTTTATTGAACCTTACAACTTTGCGCCAGGCAGCCTGAAGATTTCCGCCGACGGGTCGATACAGCGATCAAGACAGGAGATTCCCCATGCGATTCGTGCTCATTGCCGCCCTTTTCCTCAGCGTCACGGGCTGCACCCGTTGGTCGATGAACCATCATTTGAATAACGCCTACAAAGCCTATGACCGGGGCAATTGCGAGCAGGTATCGCTTGAGCTGTCCAAGGTCGAGCGCGAAAGTCGGGCGCGGCCTTACGTATGGCCGGAAGTGTCGATGATGCGCGGCCTGTGCCTGGAACGTCAGAAAATGTTCGTCGATGCTGCGCAGACTTACCAGTTCATCCTCGCCGCGTATCCGCAAAGCGAATACGCCTACCGCGCCCGCGCCCGCCTCGAAACCTTGCAGAGTCTGGGCCACTACCCGCTGCGCAGCGCGGCGGCCGTGCGTCCGACGCAGTTCTGATGTCAGCCGTCATCTGACAGCTGGCCGACCGGCGGCGGTGAGCTATAGTCGAATAAACCGGTTTTAGAGCCCTTGCCTTTAACCGAGGTAACACCTGTGATCGGCAGAAGTAAGCGGCAGCGGTTCATGGACTGTCGCACCAGGATCGGGGAGAGCGCGCCAATGCCCTTTTCAATAGCAACAGGCAGGCCCGTTCCGAAGCATTAGTGCGGTCCTGCTTAAGGGCCTAGCGTAGCGAATTCAGCATGTTTACCGACCGCCGGATCGAGCGGCATCAACTGCCGTATTTTCTGAAAGTGTTCAACAGCATCACCGACAAACCCATCGGCTATCTGGGCAACGTTTCCGAAGACGGCCTGATGCTTATCAGTCAGTTGCCGATGATGATCGGTGCCGATTTCGAGTTGCGTCTGAAAATCCCCGCCAGTGACGGGTGTCAGCAGATCATCGATTTGCGGGCGTGTTGCCTGTGGTGCCATGAAGACGCAACCCCTCACCACTATGACGCCGGGTTCAGCCTACAACGGGCGCCCCCGGAGTATGGGCAACTGGTGGAGGCGCTGAAGCAATATTTCAGTTTTCAGACATTGCCGGCTTCGGCCTGAAACGCAAAAGATCGCGGTGTATCTGTAGGAGCTGCGGCAGGCTGCGATCTTTTGATCCTACGCACCACCACTACGTTTCCAGCTCAAGTACTGCGTCACCAGTTGCGTGCCCAGCTCCCCGGGCCGCGCATCCAGCACCGGCACGCCATGCGCGCTCAATCGTTCATGGAGTTCAGCCCGTGCATTCAGGTAGCTCACCGTACCGCAATAGGCCAGAGCCTCGGGCAAGGTCTGCACGGGCGTTTCGTACAGATTGTCGAGCACGTCTTCACGCAGACTCGCCACCAGTACTCGATGCTGCTTGCCCAGGCGTTTAACAGCCGTCAGCAATTCCTCATCGTCTTCATCCCGCAGATTGGTCACCAGCACCACCAGCGCCCGACGTTTTTGCCGGGACAGCAATTGGGTGATAGCGGCTTGATAGTCGGCGCTGCGTTGGCTGCTGTTCAAGTCATAGACAGTGTTGAGCAGCACGTTGATCTGCCCGGTGCCTTTGACCGGGGCGAGGTAGCGCGGTTGATCGCTGGCAAAGGTGCTGAAGCCCACCGCATCACCTTGGCGCAGGGCGACATAACTGAGTAAGAGGCAAGCGTTCAGCGCGTGATCGAAATGCGCCAGTTCTCCGTCCTGACTGCGCATGCGTCTGCCGCAGTCGAGCATGAAGATGATCTGCTGATCGCGCTCGTCCTGGTACTCCCGGGCAATCGGCGTGCGTTGGCGTGCGGTGGCTTTCCAGTCGATTTGGCGCAGGCTGTCGCCCTCGCGAAACTCACGCAATTGATGAAACTCCAGCCCTTGCCCACGCCGCTGGCGTTGGCGCACTCCGAGTTGGCTGAGCCAGTTATCCACAGCCAATAACTGGCCGCCGTAGAGGTGGGCGAAGTCCGGATAGACGCGGGTGTTGTCCGTTACGTTGAGCAGGCGCTTGTCGGTCCACAAACCCATGGGGCCTGGCAGGTTGATCTCACAACATTCGAAGCTGAAGTGACCGCGTATGAGCGGGCGCAGGCGATAGCCGACCAGGCTGCGCTGCCCGGGTTGCAATTGCACTGACAGCGGCAGGTTTTCGAAGCTCAGGCCGTTCGGTACATGATCGAATAGTTTGATGTGGAGCGGCTGGTGGAAATCGTGTTCGAGCTCCAGTCGAACTTCACTCCAACGACCCAGTGCCAGGCTGCCGGGCAGATGTCTTCGTACATGGGGAGATGGCAGGCGTTTGACGCGGATCGCATCAAGCAGCACCAGCGCCAGGAGGGCCATTAACAGTCCCCAATTGATCGATGACAGGCTTGACGGAACCGCCAACTCCAACGCGCGCAGCGTGCCCAGAGCGATGCCGATACCCAGCAGCACCGCAAGCCAGATCAGCAGCAGGCGCGTCGGTTTCATCGGTGCGCACCTGTTGTGGCGAGGGAGCTTGCTCCCGCTGGGGTGCGCAGCAGCCCCAAAATTAGACGACGCGGTTTGTCCGGTAGAACGCAACCACCGGGTTCACGACTGCTGCGCAGCCGAGCGGGAGCAAGCTCCCTCGCCACAGGGTTTGTACTCGACATGAATGGGTTCACAACCGCGGCGCCGGCACTTGATCGAGTAGTTGCCGCAGTACTTGATCCACCTCCAGCCCTTCGATATCCAGCTCCGGCGCGATGCGCACGCGATGTCGCAGCACCGCCAGCGCGCAGCCCTTGATGTCATCCGGGATCACGAACTCGCCACCGCGCAGCAGCGCACGGGCCCGGGCACATCGCACCAGCGCGATGGACGCCCGTGGGCCGGCGCCGAGAATCAGGCCCGGCCAGCTGCGGGTGGTGCGCGCGAGGCGCACGGCGTAATCGAGCACCTGGTCATCAAGCGGCAGATCACTGGCAATGCGCTGCAAGGCCAGCACGTCCTTGGCCTGCAACACGGTGCGCAGCGGCTGCACGTCGAGCATGTCGGCGCGGGTCGAGCGGCTGACCTGACGCACCATGTCCAGCTCTTGCTCGGCGTCGGGGTAGTCCATGCGCACCTTGAGCATGAAGCGATCCAGTTCGGCTTCCGGCAGCGGATAAGTGCCTTCCTGTTCGATGGGGTTTTGCGTGGCGAGCACCATGAAAGGTTGCGCGATGGGCAGGGCGCGACCTTCGAGGGTGACTTGTCGCTCCTGCATGGCTTCGAGCAGCGCCGCCTGGGTTTTCGCCGGGGCGCGGTTGATCTCGTCGGCCAGCAACAGATTGGTGAACAGCGGACCTTTTCGCAGGTTGAATTGTTCGGTCTGCAAGTCGTAAACGGCATGCCCCGTGACGTCGCTGGGCATCAGGTCCGGGGTGAACTGGATGCGGGCAAAGTCGCCACCGAAGCAGCGCGCCAATGCCCTCACCAGCAAGGTTTTACCCAGTCCCGGTACGCCCTCGAGTAACACGTGGCCACCGGCAATCAGGGCTGTCAAAACGTCGTCGATCACGCCGTGCTGACCGATCACGGCTTTTTGCAACTCGGCACGAATCGCTTGGGCCAATTGGCTGGCTCGCTCGCGTTGCCGGGCGTCGTGTTCCTGTGTACCGGGCTCGGTCGGTTCGATCATAAGGCGTTCCTCAAGGATTGCAGGTGAGCGACCAGACGGCTGAATTCAACGCTGGAAAGTCGTAGTTTCGGTCGCGGGCTCATGGCTTGGCTGATGATGCCGGTGGGTTGGCCAGTCAGGTGTGCGAGCACTTGCCATTGTTCGTCGACAGCCAGTTGTTCAAAACCGGGATGGCGGCGCCGTACGCGACGCAAGATATCGTGCTGCAAGGCCTGCAAAAGGCTGTCCTGACCGTTGCGGCGCAGCATGAAATCAGCGCTGGCGCGCAAGTGTTCCAACAGTTGGCGGCGAGCTTTGGGTTCCGGTTCCAGCAGCGGGCCATGACGCACGCCGGCATGCCAGAAGCCAAGGCCGATCAGGGCGATCAGGGCCACCAGCGCCTGCGGAAAGTAGCGCAGCAACAAGGTCCACACACTGTCGTGATCGGTGTTGAACAGCAGGGTCACGTCGGTGCCTACGGTCAGGTGCCAGAGCAGCCAGGCGTTGTCGTATTGTTCGATGGTCTGGTTTTTCCACAGGTCAGCGTCGGTGACGACAATGATCGAGCCGAGCCCTTGATTGAGCTGCAACAGGTGAGTGGCCTTGCCACTGCTGGCCCGAGACTGCGCCAGGTGTTTCGGGTCTTCGAGATGGAACGCGGTGTCGAAGCTGGCGTAGGCCGGTGCGTCTTCGTTTGGCAGATAGAGTTTGGTGAGTTTCGGATACGGTTCGTCAGTGGTGTTGGGTGGCGACGACTTGAGGTCCTTGCTCAAAAATTGCTGCACCTGGACCCGGTCGAGCAGCAAGTCGTTGCTTTGCCCGGTCTTCTCATCCCACAGCGACTGGGCGACGAACAGCAAGCGCCCGCCAGCCCGAACCCAGTTCATCAGCTGATCAATCTGGTGTGGGGTCATGTTGCGGCGATCGCCGAGCAACAACAGGCTGTGTCGTCGCGGTTCGAGGGTAGGCAGGACGTCGAGGCGATTGGCATGGCTGACGGTCAGGGCCTGTTTGCGCAGGAAATGTTCGGCGGCCAGATAAGGGTTGGCCTGGGCTTGCGGTGAGGGGCCGTGATCGATTACTTCCGGATAGGGCGTGGCTTTGATGTACAGATAAATGCTCAGCGCGCCCAGCAATACGGCGATTAGCACACCGAGCGCCAATGGCCAGTTGCGCCGGTTCAACGGGAGGCTCCGGGGCCGAACAGGGCGCGCCAACCGTCACACAGTTCCTGCTGCAAGTGCGCGGGTGGCAGTCGGTGACCATAGGCCATGTTCTGCCAGTGGCCCGTCAGGTTTTTACTGAAGGCCAACAAGGCCGGTTGTTGCAGTTGTTGGACGCGCTCAAGGACCTGGCCTTCGGTGTCGGCGGCTTTCAGTGCGATGTTGAAGTCGTGCAGTAAGTGACTGAGCAGGGCGCGATAGAGCAGTCCAAGCGCCTCCCGAGGGTGAGTCTGCCAAAGTGCTTCGGCGCTGGCGGCAATGTCGGTGGGCAGGGTTTCGCGGTTGAGGTCCAGACCGAAGGCCTGTTGCGGTAATGTCCTCGCGGTATTTTTCCTGAGCTTCGGTCGACGGCTGACGAAGGTCTGTAACCAGTCGCGGTACCGCCAGATCAATACGCCGATGACAGCAATCACAGTGCCCCATAGCAAGGCCTCTATCACGGTAGCCAATGCACCCAAGCGCTGGGAATCAAATAGCTTCATCAACGCCTTCAGCCATTGCGGCATGTTGTCGTTATCCCGCGGCTCGGCGGCGGCTTTGTCCTCGCCGAAGCGATAGCGGGTCACTGTTTCCTTGTTCTTGAACGGCGGCTGGTCGAGGATTGCCTTGATGCTGTCCCGGGAGGCCTGGCTGGTCAGAGGCTGTTTCAGTAAGTGTGGGCTGTCGGGGGAGATGACTGGCTCGGCGGCCCAGACGTTTTGAGCAGTCGGCATCATCAGGATAGCCGCCAGTAAAACCGTGAGGGTCGCACCGCTCAAGCGTTGGCGCATGCGACGAAACACCAGTTCGATATCCCAGGCTTCCATCACGGTGCGTCGGTTCAAATATAGGCTGAAGCCGCAGGCCACATAAATCGGCCCCCACGCCACTAACACGAGGACGTAAAACGCGTTGGTCAGGTGTTCCAGCCAATGCCAGTCCTGAGTCATTGCGGAAATCAGCGACTGCCAGCTCCAGTCGAGCGCGACCTGTTGTGGCAGCAGCAGATAAAACAGCACCATCAAACCGATCCACAGTGCAGTTTCCAGATGCGCGCCAATGATCGTCAGCCATCGTGCCGCGCCGGCGTCACGTTGTAACAGCACTTGCAAACGCTGTTGTCGCGCCTCTCCACTCAAGCCTTCGAGTTGTAATACCGGCAGCAAAAAGCTGCGGCTCAGGCTCAATCGCCGCCAGGTCAGACTGGCCAGCAGTTGTGGCTTCAGCAAGCGCGGCCATTGGCGCAACGCCTGTTTCAGCGTCGGCGTTTCACCGAACATGGCTTTGGACAGGATGTACAGCGGCAGGCGTTCGAAGGCCGGTTTCAACCACCAGAAAATAAACACCGCGAGGGTCGGCGAGTCCCAGAACACCCAGGTCAACAGCGCGAAAACCGGCAGGGTGACGATGGCCCAACTGGTCATCAGCAGGCGTCGGTGGCGCTGACTCAACAGCACGCCCAGATCCATGGCTTCCCAGGTCGGACGCGGGCGGATCACCACACTGGCATCACTCAGGCGCATGGCGAGGCCGTCCCGCAAACAGCAGGTAAATTGCTACCAACACCCAAAGCGCCGCACCCACCAGGTATTTGATCAGGGGCGACGGTGCCGTCATTGATGACCAGTAGGCCTCGATAAACGCCGCAATCAGCAGAAAAAGCATGACCCCGCAGATCAGTAACACACTCTGTCTCGCCGCCAATCGCAGGGCTTCGGCACGGGGCAGGCGTCCTGGTGCGATCAACGCCCAGCCCAGTTGCAGGCCAGCGGCTCCTGACAAGGCAATGGCGGTCAGTTCGAAGGCGCCGTGGCCAATCACGAAAGACCAGAAGGTTTGCCCAAAGCCGATTTGCGTCAGATGCCCGGCCACCGCGCCGATCATCAAGCCGTTGAAGACGAGGAAAAACGCGCTGCCCAAACCAAATAGCAAACCGCTGGCGAAGGTCTGAAAGGCGATCCCGATGTTGTGCATGACGTAGTAGCCGAACATCACCCAGTCTTCACTGGCCGCGCGTTCCGCCGAGCGCCCGAGATGACCGGCGTCGGGGTCGTACATGCTCTGCATTTCGCTGACCTGCTCAGCCGGAATCAGGTTGTAGATCAGGTCCGGGAACAGGTACACCAGCAGCGCAATGCCAATAAGACTGCCAAAAAACATCAGGCTGGCCGCAAGTACGAAGCGCCATTGCTGGCGCACCAGTCGCGGGAAGTCCGCGAGGATGAACGCCAGCACATGGGCGCTCAATCGGCTGCGATGACGATAAAGTTGCTGATGACCGCGCAGGGCTTGTTGTTGCAACGAGTCGATGAGGAAGCTGCTGTAACCGCGTTCCCGAGCCAGGGCCAGATGCTGGCAGAGGCGGCGATAATCGCTGGGGAAACTGTCGACTCCCACGGCATGTTTGTCCCGTTCCAGCCTGTCCAGCATCAGGGAAAACTGCTCCCACTCGGCCATGTGTCGATGTTCGAAAAGACTTTGCTTCATGCCGGCCCCAACAAGCCACGGGCGATGCCGTTGAGCTCGGCCACCGACTGTGACGGCGGTACCTGCAAGGGTTGGGCGAGGATCGATGCCAGTTCATTGACCCTGGCAGTGGAGAGTTGACCCTGGCGTTCGGCGAAGCCAAGGATGGCGCGTTGTTCGTTTAGCGTCAGGGCGAACGCCGGGCGACGGGGTTCGGCGGGTGGGAGTTGCGGTCGGGTGAGCGGCTGGTCGCGATAAATCACCAAGGTACCGGCGGCGATGTCGCCGAGGCGTTTGAAGGTGGGGTGTTGCAGGCAACTGAGGGCGCCGAGAAAGTAGCCGAACGGCAACAGGTCGACAAATCGCAGCAGGTTGCGCAACAGCGATGCCGACCAGCCAATGGGCGTGCCGTCGTCCTGCACCACGCGCAGGCCCATCCAAAGTTTGCCCGGCGAGCGGCCCTGATTGAGAACCTCGAACAGCACCATGTACCACCAGCTCACGCCGAAGATCAGCAGCGAGCCCAATCCGGCGCCGAGTTTGCCGAGCATCGACAGACCAATGAACAGCAGGCCGAGGATCAACCCGCGAAGTGCCAGATCGATGGAAAACGCCAGTGCACGAACCATCAGCCCGGCCGGACGCAGGGGCAAATCGATGCCTTCCGGCGTTTCGACCTGGTACTGCGTATCCAGTGGCGGTGACAGCGGTGCTTTCCTTGGCAGTGCTGTGGTCTCGAGCATGGGCAACCTGATGATGTGACCTGATCGGGAAGTTTCTCCATCGGATGCTAGCAGCCTCACCGGAGAAAACGACATAACTATGTATTGCACAGTGAGTCGCCAGGCGTGATGGAATGACAAGATTACTGGCCGAGGCGGGATGTGAACGCCTAGACTTCGCCGATCTTCAGTTCAGGATTAGCCCGTGACCTCTATCTTCTGGTACGACTATGAAACGACGGGCATCAACCCCCGTTGCGATCGCCCACTGCAAATGGCGGGGCTGCGTACTGATTTCGATCTCAATGAAATAGACGAGCCGGTCAACCTCTATTGCCAACCCAGTGACGACATCCTGCCGCATCCGGCGGCATGTGCGATCACTGGCATTACCCCTGGGCGGTTGGCCGAACAAGGGCTGAACGAAGCCGACTTTATGACCCGCGTGCACGCCCAATTGGCGGCCCCGGGAACCTGCGGCGCGGGCTATAACACCTTGCGTTTCGACGACGAGATGACCCGTTACAGTTTGTACCGAAACTTTTTCGACCCTTATGCGCGGGAATGGCAGGGCGGTAACAGTCGCTGGGACTTGATTGATGTGGTGCGTGCGGCGTATGCCTTGCGCCCGGATGGCATCGTTTGGCCGACGGACGAGGAGGGGCGGGTAACCCTTAAACTCGAACGTCTGACCGCTGCCAACAACATTGATCACGGCAGTGCTCACGAAGCGCTGTCGGACGTGCGCGCAACTATCGCGCTGGCGCGCCTGATCCGGGAAAAGCAGCCGAAGCTGTATGACTGGCTATTTCAATTACGCAGCAAACAAAAGGTTCTGGATCAGATTCGTCTGTTGCAACCGATGGTGCACATTTCCGGGCGCTTTTCTGCGGCGCGCAGCTATGTTGGCGTGGTGCTGCCCCTGGCCTGGCACCCGCGCAACAAGAACGCCTTGATCGTCTGCGACCTGCACCTCGATCCTCTGGGCTTGCTGGATCTGGACGCTGAAACCTTGCGTCAGCGGCTGTACACCCGTCGCGATGAACTGGCCGAAGGTGAGTTGCCGGTGCCGCTCAAGCTTATCCATATCAATAAGTGCCCGGTGGTGGCGCCGTTGTCGGTACTTCGCGCTGAAGACCAGCAACGCCTGGGGCTGGACATGGCCCTGTATCAGGAGCGTGCGCTGCGGCTAAATGACGCGCAGAAAGTTTGGCAGGATAAAGTTCTGGCAATTTACGCCCGCGAGGATTTTTCCTCCAGCCAGGACCCTGAACAACAGTTGTACGACGGTTTTATCGGTGACCGTGATCGGCGTCTATGCGAGCAAGTCAGAACCGTCGACCCGGCGCAATTAGCGCAAGAGCAATGGCCTTTCGATGATGAACGTTTGCCTGAATTATTGTTTCGATATCGCGCTCGTAACTTCCCAGATACGTTGAATTTCGAAGAGCAAGAACGCTGGCGAATATTCTGTCAGAAACGTTTATCGGAGCCTGAATGGGGAGCGCCGAATACCTTGGGAAGTTTCACCGACGCCGCAGCCAAAATGAACCTTACTGCGACGTCGCTTCAGCAAGAAGTGCTGAATGAATGGCAAAAATATGTCCAGGGATTACGCAAACGTTTGAATCTTTGAAATCGAAAATTCCTGGGGCTTGAACTCAAGGCATAAAAAACGCCAGCGCAATGCTGGCGTTATTTTTTATCGCAGGTCTGTCTGTGACAGGCTCTGGCTTAGCCCAGCAGGGTAGCCCAGCCTTCAACCACGTCACCGCCCCACTTGGCTTTCCACTCTTTCAGAGTTTTGTGGTTGCCACCTTTGGTTTCGATGACTTCGCCGTTGTGCGGGTTTTTGTATTGTTTAACTTTGCGGGCACGTTTGGTGCCGGTAGTTTTTACTGCGCCACCACGTGGTGCCTTGGTTTTGGACTCTGGATCCAGCAGCGCGATGATGTCACGCAGGGATTTGGAGTATTCGCCCATCAGGGTGCGCAGTTTGCCTTCGAATTCCAGCTCGGTTTGCAGTTTGTCGTCTTCGGACAGGTTCTTCAAACGGGCTTGCAGCTCTTTGATAGCTTCTTCGGTGGCGCGATATTCGTTGATCAAGGACATGATGACTACCTTATGCAGATCATAGGAGGGCAGGGAACAGTGCGGCAATAATAGTCAGGGTGTTTCATCAAGTAAACATTAAACCCGGGTTTATTTAAATTAGTTACGGTGAATTCACCACACATTGAATGGGCGATTAAATAGTTCGATGTGCCCGGTACAGATATTCACAATTGAGTGCTTGAAGAGGGTTTACATCACTGGGACTGCGCAGCCCGTAGCGTCGCCAAAGCCGGTGTGGCTGACCATCGGCGCGCGGCATCCGTCATCAATACTGCAGTTTTGCTGCGCAATCGCTAGAATGGCCGCCTTTGCGAAGTTCTGGAGTTTCCCCCTCATGCGCACTTTTCGTCTGGTGATTTCTTGCCCGGACCGCGTCGGCATCGTTGCTAAAGTCAGTAACTTTCTGGCGTCTCATAACGGCTGGATCACCGAAGCGAGCCATCACTCGGACAATCTCAGTGGCTGGTTCTTCATGCGTCACGAAATTCGTGCCGACTCGCTGCCTTTCGGTATCGAAGCTTTGCGCGAAGCGTTTGCGCCGATTGCCGAAGAGTTCTCGATGGACTGGCGCATTACTGATACCGCGCAGAAGAAACGCGTGGTGTTGATGGCCAGCCGCGAGTCCCACTGCCTCGCCGACTTGCTGCACCGCTGGCACAGCGATGAACTGGATTGCGAAATCGCCTGCGTGATTTCCAACCACGACGACCTGCGCAGCATGGTCGAATGGCACGGCATTCCGTACTACCACGTGCCGGTCAACCCGCAGGACAAAGAGCCGGCGTTCGCCGAAGTCTCACGTTTGGTGAAACACCACGACGCTGAAGTGGTGGTACTGGCCCGCTACATGCAGATCCTGCCGCCGGAGCTGTGCAGCGAATACGCCCACAAAGTCATCAACATTCACCACAGCTTCCTGCCGTCGTTCGTCGGTGCCAAGCCGTATCACCAGGCTTCCCTGCGTGGCGTGAAGTTGATCGGTGCGACTTGCCATTACGTGACCGAAGAGCTGGACGCCGGCCCGATCATCGAGCAGGACGTAGTGCGTGTCAGCCACAGCGACAGCATCGAAGACATGGTGCGTTTCGGCCGGGACGTCGAGAAGATGGTGTTGGCCCGCGGCCTGCGTTATCACCTGGAAGATCGCGTGCTGGTGCACGGCAACAAAACCGTGGTGTTCTGATCACAGCAACATCACAGGGTTGAAATTAGAAGGGCCTGGGCGTTCAATCGCCCAGGCCCTTCGCCGTTTCTGCACTGAGGACATGACCATGGCCGATCCACTGGACAAAGCCACTTCCAAGGCACCCGCCACATTGGGCGAGGGATGTTTGAGCCGTTACGACCCGGATGACATGAGCCCTGAAGACGGCACGGAGTTTCCTGGCGCTGCCGAATTGTGGGAACAGTTGCAGGATGAGTCTGACGATAAAGACGAAGACCCCAACCTGTAGGAGCCGGCTTGCTGGCGATGGATTTTGAGCCCTGCATTGACCTTCAACCCGCTATCGCCGGCAAGCCAGCTCCTACGGATTCGCGATCAAGCTTGCCTGAATTTCATCAACTTCTTGAGCAGCGGCCGCCCAAGCATCAGCAAAAACACCGGCCCACCCACCAACAAATAGAAGTAGTAGGTCACCGCCCGCCAGATCAGAATCGCCGCTGCCGCGGTGGATTTCCCCACCATTGGCGCCAACAGTGCCGCCGACGTCAGTTCCGCCGCCCCGGCACCACCCGGCAACAGGCTGAACTGCCCAGCGCTCAAAGACAGCATCTGGATCAGAAAACACCAGGCCCACTGCAAATCCGCGCCGAGCCCACGCAGCGCCAGATAAAGCACGCTATAGCGCAAGATCCAATGCAGGCAGGTCAAGGCAAAAACCGTGATCAGCGTCTGAAACGGTAACTTGAGCGTGTCAGTAAACGCCGCCAGAAAGTGCAGGAGTTTTCGCGCCCAACGCACACGGGTCGTCGATTGGACGTTGAGACGCGCCAGCAATCGACCGCTCAGGCGAATCAGCAAACGGTGATAGCGAGCCACCACGATACAGCTGAGCAACCCGCCGAACATGGAGACAGCGCTGACGATCAGCAGCCACTCCATTCGCTGGCTCAGATGCTGGAACAGCGCGTAAATCAGAATCCCGCTCAGCGCACAGAGGAAAAACAATAAATCGCTCAGTTGATCCATGGCGAACACAGCGCTGCTCCGCGCCGGCCGGACGCCGTTGCGTGCCAGCAGCGCCATGATCGTCAGCGGTCCACCACTGCCGCCGGGGGTGGCGCAATAGGCGAATTCGGCGGCCATCACCACCCCGAGGCTTTTGACCGGATTCACCTTGTCGCGCTGATCCCCCAGTAAAAGGCGCAGGCGGATCGTGTTGACGACCCAGCACAGCAGGATCATGCCGAACATGATCAGCAACTCGCTTAGCGGAAAACTCTGCAGCCGCGACCAGGTCTCGCTCCCGCCCAAAAGCCAGGGAATCAGCACCGCCGCGAGCAGGCCGATCAACAGCAGAATCCCCCGACTCATGCGGCGCGACCCACGCGGTCACTTTGCAGTGCGAGCCAATTCGCCTTGGTCATCGGCACACGACCTTCGGCGAGCAGTCGCTTGAGTGTTTGCAGCCAATAGTTACGCGAAAACTCATGTCGCATGTCCACCGGATGCAAGCCCAGCCGAATCACCGGTGCTTGCCGCCACTGCTGCTCACGCTGATCGCTGACGAGTTTCGACAACCCACGGCGCCAGGCACTGCGCGCACTCCAGACCAGGCCCGGCGCATCGACCGGCGTGAAGTCCGGCAGACGATAGAGGTGTTGCGGATCACTGGTGTAACTCAGGGGCAGTTGGCGTAACGCCTGACGGGTGCCTTCGCTCATCAACCAGGCCGGCGCGACGAAGCCGTGCAGCGGCCAGTGGTTACGTTCGAACACATCGATGCCGGCATGCAGGCGGGCGAGCGCCTCTTGCCGCGAAAGGCTGTAGAACTCGCCCTCGTGGGTATAAATGCGGCGCATGAACCAGTCTCGGGGATTGCTCGCGATCGGCCCGTCGTCGCAATGAAAATAGCCGTGCAGCGCCAGTTCATCACCCCGGGCCGACCTTTCGCTGAGCAGGCGGCGAAATGCCGGGTGCGCTTGCAGATCGTTGTGTTTGTGAAAATCCGGCACCACCAGCCATGTCATCGGCACATCGCCGAGGGCGTCGACGGCTTCGACGAAAGGTTGGTAATCGGCCCAGGTTTGCGGCGCGACGTCGTGCAACACCAATAGCAGGCTGGGCTTATTCATGGATTCAACCATTGGCCACTCGCGGCCATTGGGTGCCGAGCACGGCGTGATAGTGGCCGAGCAAGCTATTGACTACGGTGTCCCAGGCGTAATGCTGCTCGACGTGGCGTCTGGCTTGTCGGCCAAGGACCGCGCTGCCCCCGTTGAATAACTCGTGCACGGCATTGGCCATCGCCAGGGGATCGTTCGGTCGGCACAGCAAGCCGCATTGTTCGGTGACGATTTCTTCAAACGCTCCGGCCGCCACGGCCACCACCGGAATGCCGCTGGCCATGGCTTCCAGTATCACCAGGCCAAAGGTTTCCTGGTCGCCGGCGTGCAGCAACGCATCGGCACTGGCCATCAGGCGCGCGACTTGGGCGGCGGGACAGAACTCGTCGATGACAGTGACATTGGCGGGTACGACGCTCGGCATCGATGAGCCCACCAGCAGCAAGTGATAGCGCCGGCCAAGACGCTTCATGCAGTCGAGCAGGACCGGCAGGTTTTTTTCCTTGGAGCCGCGTCCGGCAAAGATCAGCAGGTGGGTGTTTTCCTCAATGCCCAGTTCGGCTCGCAAGTCAGGATCGCGGGCCTCGGGATGGAAGGTTTGCAAATCGACGCCCAAAGGCTGGACGAAAACGTTCTTCACCCCCAAACCGATCAGTTTGTCCGCCATCACCTGACTTGGCGCCAGTACCCGGTCGAAGTTGCCATAGAGCTTGCTGACATAGGCCTCGACGTTGGGTGTAACCCAGTTGCCCATCCGGTTACTGACCAGCAATGGCAGGTCCGAATGATAGAAGCCGATCACAGGCACATCCAGTTGCCGTCGGGCGTCCAGGGCAGCCCATGCCGTGAGGTAGGGATCACCGACTTCGATCAGTTCGGGTTGCAAATCGTGCAGGACATTGCGCCAGGGCGCGAGGCGGAGAGGGAAACGGTAGCCCTTGCCGAAGGGCAGGGCAGGAGCGGGGACGGTGTAGATGCCATCCTGTTCACTGAAGGAAGCCCCGGGGATCAGCAAACTGTGGCGGATGCCAGGTCGTGTGTACAGGCGACGATGCTTGGCATCCAGATAAGTGCGCACGCCACCGCTGGCGGGGGCGTAGAACATGGTTATGTCCGCGATATGCACGATGAACATCCCTCCGGTCCGTTGATCTCCCTTGGTTGACCTTACTGAAGAATAGATGTTCGGTTGGGGTTTTGCGGGTGGTGACTGAGTCAGGCACTTGTTGTGGCGAGGGAGCTCGCTCCCGCTCGGCTGCGAAGCAGTCGTAAATCAGCCGAAGTGTTCATCCTGAAACACCTCCGACACTGATTTTGGGGTCGCTTCGCAACCCGGCGGGAGCAAGCTCCCTCGCCACATTGGTTGGTGATCCGACGCTAGATGCGGAAACTGCCTACCAATTGCTGCAACCGCGCAGCCTGTTGCTCAAGATCCGAGCAGGCGCGCAATGTCGATTGCAGGTTTTCCACGCCTTCCTGGTTGAGGGTGTTGATCTCGGTGATGTCGACGTTGATCGACTCGACCACGGCCGTCTGTTCCTCGGTCGCCGTGGCCACCGACTGGTTCATGCCGTCGATCTCGCCGATGCGCTGGGTCACGCTGCTCAGGCGCTCGCCGGCCAGGTTGGCGATTTCCACGCTGTCCTGACTGTGGCGCTGGCTGTCGCTCATGGTGCTGACGGATTCCCGGGCGCCAACTTGCAGTTCCTCAATCATGGTCTGCACCTGTTGTGCCGATTCCTGAGTGCGGTGCGCCAGGTTGCGCACTTCATCGGCCACCACGGCAAACCCGCGTCCGGCTTCACCCGCCCGTGCCGCTTCGATGGCGGCGTTGAGCGCCAGCAGGTTGGTTTGCTGGGAGATGCTGGTGATCACTTCAAGAATCTGCCCGATGTTCACGGTTTTACTGTTGAGCGACTCGATGTTGATGCTGGAGGCGCTGAGCATGCTCGACAGTTGATTCATCGCGACAATGCTGCGATCCACCACCTGCTGGCCGTCTTCCGCCAGGCTGCGGGCATCGCTGGCCTGGTTCGACGCTTGCGCGGCGTTGCGGGCGATTTCCTGGGCGGCGGCGCCGAGCTGATTGATCGCCGCTGCCACGCTGTTGGTGCGCGAAGCCTGTTGGTCGGAGTTGTACATCGACGAGTTCGAAGCCGCTACCACACGCAACGCCACTTCGTTGACTTGGCCGGTGGCCGAGCACACTTCGCGGATCGAACCGTGAATGCGTTCCACGAAACGGTTGAACGCGGTGCCGAGGATGCCGAATTCATCGTTGTTCACAATGGTCAGGCGTTTGGTCAGGTCGCCTTCGCCGTCGGCAATGTCGGCCATGGCGCGGGTCATGACGTGTAACGGCTGGATCAGGAAGCGGATCAGCATGCCCAGCAGGGCGATGACTATTGCTACCGCGATGATGGTCGCAATGATCGCAGAGGTGCGGAATTCGCTGAGCTTCGAGAAGGCTTTTTCTTTATCCACCGACAGACCGATGTACCAGTTGACCGAAGACAGGCCTTTGATGGGGGTGAACGTGACAATACGGGTTTTGCCATCGACCTCGATTTCACTGAACTCGCTGCTGATGCGAGGGGTGTTGTTCGGGTAAGCCTCGGATAGGGCTTTCATTACCCGCGTTTTGTCTTGGTGCACCAGGATCTTGCCATCGGCACTGACCAGGAACGCATGACCCATGCCGCCAAAGTCCAGCGCGTTCAGGCTGTCTATGATCATTTTCATGCTCAGGTCACCGCCGACTGCGCCGATGTATTGACCGTCTTTGAATACACTGTGAACGATGGAAATGACCTGTTGGCCTGTGGCCATGTCGATGTAGGGTTCGGTCAATACCGAGCCGCTGGTGCGCTGGGCGCTCTTGTACCAATCCCGGATGCGGGGGTCGAAGCCCTCTGGCATCTTGGCGTCCGGGCGGATGATGAAGGTGCCATCGACGCTACCCAGAAAGACGCCCATGAAGGCCGCGGCCAGCGCCTTCTGTTCAAGGAGTTTGGTAATGTTGCTCGGGTCAGGATTCAGCGTGACGTTTTGTGAGAGGTTTTCAATCAACAGGCTGCCTCCGTTCAGCCAGGTCTGGATGTTGTTGGCAGTCACTCTGCCCATTTCTTGCAGGTAGTTGTCCAGATCATTGCGGATCGCATTACGTTGCTTGTAGTCGTTGTACAGCGTAAATGAAGCAAAGGCGGCAGTGACGATGAGGGCGGCGGCTAGCAGGATCTTATGGCTGAAGAGCATGTTTTTATTCATGGCTTGGAGCTCCGATAAGGTCTTAACTCCCACGGCGTGCTTTTATAAAAAGGAACGCATCATGGGCGACGGTGAAATCAAGTTGATATTTCCGTCCTCGCCCTAGCGGATTATCAACGCAGTCCTGTTATCGGCAATGAACGATCAAAGTTTAACCATGGGTGACCAAATGCCTGACTCATTGCAACTCGTTATCGGCGCCGATCTCGCGGGGCAGCCGATCGCCCAGGCCATGCGCCTGGCCAACCGTCACGGTTTGATTGCGGGGGCCACGGGCACCGGCAAAACCGTTACCTTGCAGCGTATGGCCGAAGCGTTCAGCGATGCCGGCGTGGCGGTATTCGCCGCCGATATCAAAGGTGACCTGTGCGGCCTGGGCGCCGCTGGCAATCCCCAGGGCAAGATCGCCGAACGGATCGCCGGGATGTCGTGGTTGAATCACAAGCCTCAGGCTTATCCGGTCACCCTGTGGGACATTCACGGTCAGTCCGGTCATCCATTACGTACAACCTTGAGTGAAATGGGACCGCTACTATTAGGAAGCTTGCTGGAGCTGACTGACAGTCAGCAGTCGGCGCTGTACGCCGCGTTCAAGGTTGCGGACCGCGAAGGCCTGTTGCTCCTGGATTTGAAGGACCTGAAGGCGCTGCTTAACCACCTCAAGGACAATCCGGCCTTGCTGGGCGACGACGCGGCGTTAATGACCACCGGTTCCAGTCAGGCTCTATTAAGGCGTCTGGCGACCCTGGAGCAGCAGGGTGCTGAAGCGCTGTTCGGCGAGCCGGCGCTGCGACTCGAAGACATCCTGCAACCGACCGCCGAGGGCCGTGGACGCATTCATTTGCTCGATGCCAGCCGTCTGGTGCATGAAGCGCCGAAGGTCTACGCGACCTTCCTGTTGTGGCTGTTGGCCGAATTGTTCGAGCAACTGCCGGAACGCGGCGATGGTGACAAACCGTTGCTGGCGCTGTTTTTCGACGAAGCGCACTTGTTGTTCGCCGGGACGCCCAAGGCCTTGCAGGATCGGCTGGAGCAAGTGGTACGGCTGATTCGCTCGAAAGGCGTGGGCGTGTATTTCGTCACCCAGTCGCCGGGCGACTTGCCGGATGACGTGCTGGCGCAACTGGGTCTGCGCATTCAGCACGGTTTGCGTGCGTTCACTGCCAAGGAGCAGAAATCCTTGCGTGCGGTGGCCGAGGGCTTCCGGCCGAATCCGGCGTTCGATGCTTTATCGGTGTTGACTGAACTCGGGATCGGCGAGGCGCTGGTGGGCACTTTGCAGGACAAGGGCACGCCGGAAATGGTCCAGCGAGTCTTGGTGGCACCGCCGCAATCGCGGATCGGGCCGCTGAGTGATGCCGAGCGTCGGGGGCTGATCGCCGGTTCGTCGTTGCAGGGTCGTTATGGCAAGCCGATTGATCGCGAGTCGGCGTATGAAGTGCTGATGGGGCGCAAGGGGTTGGCGCCGGAACCTGAAGTGGTACCGGGCAAACCGGCTGAACCGAGTTTCACCGAACAGGCCGGAGAGTTTCTCGGCACGGCGGCCGGGAAGGCGCTGAAGTCGGCGATGCAGCAGGCGGCGAATCAATTAGGCCGACAGTTGGTACGAGGGTTGATGGGCTCGTTATTAGGCGGCAAAAAACGCCGTTAAAAGCAAAGATCGCAACCTGCGGCAGTGTTCCCCTGTAGGAGCTGCAGCAGGCTGCGATGTTCTGATCTTGCTTCTAATTCCTGGGCTTGGCGTGCGCAGCCAAACGCTCCAGCGCCGCCCGCAAATTCGGATCACTGATGCCATCCGCCGTCGCCTGAATGGTCGCAGCCGCATCATTGGACAAATCCATCGTATGCCCGGCCGCACCTTGCTGAACGGTAGGCGGCTGAACCTTGAACAGAATCCGCGTGAGACTGGTGAACTCGTCGAACATCTGCAATTGCCGTTGCAGGCGCTTTTGCTGGTAGCGCAGACGGGTGGCCCAATGGCCATCGGTGACAATCAGCAACAAACTGCCTTCGCGCCACGACGCCACATGACAGTGTTCGCGAGCGGCGGGTTGCAATTGGCTTTCGAGCAAACGTTGCAGATGACCCAGGCGTTGAGCGTGGCCAAGAATGGCTTTAAGCGGCTTGGCTTCGCGTAGTAGAACGGCCGGAACTTTGGCCGTAAGTGGGCGAAATGCCATGATCAGACACCTGAAGTAACAGAGCCGCCATGGTAGCAGAAAGCACCGGATGAACTCGCGCCATTGCTTTTGTGGATGCTTTACCCATTAAATCAACAACTAACTTCTTCCTTGAACGGGTTGAAGTTGAGCAAAACGCCCTTATTTTAAGTGAGCCCCGACAAAGCGCAGTGCCAGCATCGTGGAATATCGCCACTTTCCTCACCACCGTTTCCGGGTAGAATGCTCGTTCGCATGCGGCCATGAGGGCTGCACGGGCGACTCACGGGGCCGCCCTCCATCCCTTTAGTGTGGAAGATCCTGCCGATATGTTTGCGCCTTTGTTAAAGAAACTTTTTGGAAGCAAGAACGAGCGTGAAGTCAAACGCATGCTCAAGACGGTGCAATTCGTCAATGCCTTCGAAGAGCAAATGGTAGCCCTTTCGGACGATCAATTGCGTGCCAAGACAGATGAGTTCAAGGCCCGCATCGCCAAAGGGGAAACCCTCGACAAGCTGCTGCCAGAAGCCTTTGCGGTCGCCCGCGAAGCCGGCAAGCGCGTCATGGGTATGCGCCACTTCGATGTCCAGCTGATCGGCGGCATGACCTTGCATGAAGGCAAGATCGCTGAAATGCGTACCGGTGAAGGCAAGACCCTGGTGGCAACACTGGGCGTTTACCTCAACGCATTGTCCGGCAAAGGCGTGCACGTTGTGACGGTGAACGACTACCTGGCCCGTCGTGACGCCAACTGGATGCGTCCGCTCTATGAATTCCTCGGCCTGACGGTCGGTGTGGTCACGCCGTTCCAGCCGCCGGAAGAGAAGCGCGCTGCCTACGCCGCCGACATCACCTACGGCACCAACAACGAATTCGGTTTCGATTACCTGCGCGACAACATGGCGTTCAGCGTGGAAGAAAAATTCCAGCGTGAACTCAATTTTGCCGTGATCGACGAAGTCGACTCCATCCTCATCGACGAAGCCCGTACCCCACTGATCATTTCCGGTCAGGCCGAGGACAGCTCCAAGCTGTACATCGAGATCAACAAACTGATCCCGCAGCTGGAATTGCACGTCGAAGAAGTCGAAGGCGAAGTCACCAAGGCTGGCCACTACACCGTTGACGAGAAGACCCGTCAGGTCGAACTCAACGAAGCCGGTCACCAGTACGTCGAAGAAACCCTTACCCGCATCGGCCTGCTGGCTGAAGGGGAGAGCCTGTACTCGGCGCATAACCTGAGCCTGCTGACTCACGTTTATGCCGGTCTGCGTGCGCACAAGCTGTTCAACCGCAACATTGAATACATCGTGCAGGACGGTCAGGTTGTCCTGGTCGACGAACACACCGGTCGTACCATGCCGGGCCGTCGTTTGTCCGAAGGCCTGCACCAGGCCATCGAAGCCAAGGAAAACCTCAACATCCAGGCCGAAAGCCAGACCCTGGCATCGACCACGTTCCAGAACTATTTCCGTCTGTACAACAAACTGTCCGGCATGACCGGTACGGCCGACACCGAAGCGTTCGAGTTCCATCAGATCTATGGCCTGCAGGTCATGGTCATTCCACCGAACAAGCCGTTGGCCCGTAAGGACTACAACGACCTGGTGTTCCTGACTGCCGAAGAGAAGTACGCGGCAATCGTCGCCGACATCAAGGAAAGCATGGCCGCGGGCCGTCCGGTGCTGGTGGGTACTGCAACCATCGAAACCTCCGAGCACATGTCCAGCCTGCTCGTGAAGGAAGGCATCGAACACAAGGTTCTGAACGCCAAGTTCCACGAAAAAGAAGCTGAAATCATCGCCCAGGCGGGTCGCCCAGGCGCACTGACCATCGCTACCAACATGGCCGGTCGTGGTACCGACATCCTGTTGGGCGGCAACTGGGAAGTGGAAGTGGCTTCGCTGGAAAACCCGACCCCTGAGCAGATTGCCCAGATCAAGGCCGACTGGCAGAAACGTCACCAGCAAGTGCTCGAGTCGGGCGGTTTGCAGGTGATCGCTTCCGAACGTCACGAATCGCGCCGTATCGACAACCAGTTGCGTGGTCGTGCGGGTCGTCAGGGTGACGCCGGTTCCAGCCGTTTCTACCTGTCGCTGGAAGACAGCCTGATGCGTATCTTCGCCTCTGACCGGGTGAAGAACTTCATGAAAGCCCTGGGCATGCAGCCTGGCGAAGCGATCGAGCACCGCATGGTGACCAACGCCATCGAAAAGGCTCAGCGCAAGGTTGAAGGTCGCAACTTCGATATTCGTAAGCAACTGCTCGAGTTCGACGACGTCAACAACGAACAGCGTAAAGTGATCTATCACATGCGTAACACGTTGCTGGCTGCCGATAACATCGGTGAAACCATCGCCGATTTCCGTCAGGACGTGCTCAACGCTACCGTCAGTGCGCACATTCCACCGCAATCGCTGCCTGAGCAGTGGGATGTTGCCGGTCTGGAAGCCGCGTTGCAGAGCGACTTCGGTGTGGCATTGCCGATCCAGCAATGGCTCGACGAAGACGATCACCTGTACGAAGAAACCCTGCGCGAGAAGCTGATGCAGGAGCTCATCGCGGCGTACAACGAGAAAGAAGACCAGGCGGGCGCCGAAGCGCTGCGCACCTTCGAGAAACAAATCGTTCTGCGTGTGCTGGACGACCTGTGGAAAGACCATCTGTCGACCATGGATCACCTGCGTCACGGCATCCACTTGCGTGGCTACGCCCAGAAGAACCCGAAGCAGGAATACAAGCGCGAGTCGTTCACGCTGTTCTCCGAGCTGCTGGATTCGATCAAGCGCGACTCGATCCGTGTGCTGTCGCACGTTCAGGTTCGCCGCGAAGATCCGGCCGAAGAAGAGGCGCGTCTGCGTCAGGAAGCCGAGGCACTGGCGGCGCGCATGCAGTTCCTGCATGAAGAAGCCCCAGGTCTGGAGCAGCCGGAAGTGTTGGGTGAAGAGGTCGATGTGGCCCTCGCCACGGCACCGGTTCGCAACGATCAGAAGCTGGGTCGCAACGAGCTGTGCTACTGCGGTTCGGGCAAGAAATTCAAGCATTGCCACGGGCAGATCCAGTAAAACCCGTTTCATACGCTGAAATACCCGCGCCGCGACCGGCCTATGCCGTCGCGGCGTTTTGCCATTTAAACCACCGCTCTTACTGACGCGGTGCAGACATCATTGAGTAAGGAGCGCATTCATGGCTGTTGGTCTTGGTCCTTTGCCAACGTTGCACCCGGTTGCCGGTTTTGAACTCGGTATTGCCTCGGCCGGTATCAAGCGCCCGGGGCGCAAGGATGTTGTGGTTATGCGTTGTGCCGAAGGCTCGACGGTGGCGGGTGTGTTCACCCTGAACGCCTTTTGCGCCGCTCCGGTGATCCTGGCCAAGCAACGTGTGCAAGGCCCGGTGCGTTACCTGCTGACCAACACCGGCAACGCCAACGCCGGTACCGGCGAGCCAGGCCTGGCCGCCGCCGAGCGCACCTGCGCCAAACTGGCCCAGCTGACCGGTGTCGACGCCAGCCTGGTGCTGCCGTACTCCACCGGCGTGATCGGCGAGCCACTGCCGGTCGAGAAAATCGAAGGCGCACTGCAAGCCGCCCTTGATGACCTGTCGGTGAATAACTGGGAAGCGGCCGCCACCGGCATCATGACCACCGACACTATGCCGAAAGGCGCCAGCCGCCAGTTCCAGCATGACGGCGTGACCATCACCGTGACCGGCATCAGCAAAGGCGCGGGCATGATTCGCCCGAACATGGCCACCATGCTCGGCTACATCGCCACCGACGCCAAAGTCTCCCGCGACGTCCTGCAAAACCTGATGCTGGATGGCGCCAACAAGTCGTTCAACCGCATCACCATCGACGGCGACACGTCGACCAACGACTGCTGCATGCTGATCGCCACCGGTCAGGCTGCACTGCCGGAAATCACCGAAGCGAGCGGCGAGCTGTTCGGCAAATTGAAGCAAGCGGTGTTCGAAGTTTGCATGGAGGTGGCCCAAGCCATCGTTCGTGACGGCGAAGGCGCGACCAAGTTCGTCACTGTTGAAGTCAACGGTGGTGGCAATCATCAGGAATGCCTGGACGTCGGTTACACCGTGGCCCACTCGCCACTGATCAAGACTGCGCTGTTCGCTTCCGACCCGAACTGGGGCCGCATCCTGGCCGCCGTGGGCCGTGCCGGCGTTCCAAACCTGGACGTTAGCAAGATCGACGTGTTCCTCGGCGAAGTGTGCATCGCCAGCCGTGGCGCCCGTGCCGCGACCTACACCGAAGCCCAGGGCGCGGCGGTGATGCAGCAGGAAGAGATCACCATCCGTATCGAACTGGGTCGCGGCGATTGCAGCGAAACCATCTGGACCACCGATTTGTCCCACGAGTACGTGAAGATCAACGCTGAGTATCGTACTTAAGACCGAGTCGACCCCGTCGCGGGCAAGCCCGCTCCCACAGGTTCGGTGGCGTACACAAATGTTGTGTTCAACATTGTCACTGTGGGAGCGGGCTTGCCCGCGATGACGGATACCCAGACGCAAAAATTTGGCCTGTCCACCTCATCAAAAGGTCCCGAGCATGAGCCTTCATCTGATCATCGGCGACAAACTGCATTCCTCCTGGTCCCTGCGTGGCGCCCTGGCCCTTGATCTGGCCGGCGCTTCCTACACCGAAGAGCTGATCAAGCTCAACCAGCCAGACACCCGCGAACGTCTGCTCAAGCACTCGCCGACCGCCAAAGTCCCGCTGCTGAAAACCGAGCACGGCACCATCGCCGATTCTCTGGCAATTGCCGAGTACCTGGCAGATCAGTTCCCGGACGCCGCCCTCTGGCCCAAAGACGTTAGCGCCCGTGCCCAGGCCCGTTCGGCGTGCGCGCAGATGCACAGCGGATTCTTCGCCATGCGCGGCAATATGCCGTTCGACCTGAGCCGCGATGCACCGCTGTCACCGGTTCCCGCTGATGTACAAGCGGACGTTGAGCGCATGCTGGCTTTGTGGGCCGAGTGTCGCGCCGCCGCGACCGAAAGTGGCCCGTACCTGTTTGGCCGTATATCCCTGGCCGATGCGTTCTTTGCCCCGATTGCCGTGCGCTTGCGCACCTATCAGGTGAAACTGCCCGCGGCTGACGAAGCCTATGTTGAAACCGTCTACCAATGGCCGGCGTTCAAGGCCTGGCAGAAGGCCGGACTGGAGGAAATCGAGCGGTGAAACGAGTTCACGTAGCCGCCGCCGTTATCCGTGATAACAGCGGCAAGATCCTCATCGCACGGCGTGCCGACACTCAGCACCAGGGCGGTCTTTGGGAATTTCCCGGTGGCAAGGTCGAGGCCGATGAGTCGGTCGAGGCCGCACTCTCCCGCGAGTTGCACGAAGAGCTTGGCATCGTGGTCAGCGCGGCGCGCCCGTTGATCAAGGTCTGCCACGATTACCCGGACAAGCAGGTGTTGCTGGATGTCTGGGAAGTCTCGGCGTTTACTGGCGAGCCGCACGGCGCCGAAGGTCAACCACTGGCGTGGGTGACGGCGCGTGAGTTGTCGAGCTACGAATTTCCCGAGGCCAACCGGCCGATCGTCGCTGCCGCGCGGCTACCCGAGCAGTACCTGATCACCCCGGAAGACCTGGAAACCCCGGCGTTGCTGCGGGGCATTCAGAAAGCCATCGCGGGCGGGATCAAACTGATCCAGCTGCGCGCACCCAATGGTTACGATCCGAAGTACCGTGATCTGGCGGTGGATGCCGTGGGGCTGTGTGCCGGCAAGGCGCAGTTGATGATCAAGGGGCCTTTCGAGTGGTTGGGGGATTTCCCGTCCGCCGGTTGGCACATCACCTCTGCGCAGTTGCGCAAGTACGCCGCTGCCGGTCGGCCGTTGCCGGCATCGCGCTGGTTGGCGGCGTCATGCCATAACGCTGAAGAGCTGGCATTGGCTGAAGAGATGGGTGTCGACTTCGTGACCTTGTCGCCGGTGCAGCCGACGTTGACTCATCCAGAGGCGCAACCGCTGGGTTGGGAGCAGGCTTCGAGCTTGATCGAGGGATTTAGCAGACCTGTATTCCTGCTCGGTGGTGTGGGGCCGGCGGAAGTTCAGAAGGCCTGGGAAGCGGGTGCCCAGGGTGTCGCAGGGATTCGGGCATTTTGGCCTGATCCGTTGGTGTAGCCATTGGCCTCATCGCGAGCAGGCTCACTCCTACAGTTGACCGAGTCGTTTCAGTAAAAAACGCAATCAACTGTAGGAGCGAGCCTGCTCGCGAAGGCGGCCTGACGGGCGCCGTCTAAACCTCAGGCTTCGCCGCCGCCTGCCAAAGAATCTCTGCGATCCCCTGGCGCCTGGCAATCACCCGCGCCACTACAAACAGCAAATCCGACAAGCGATTGATGTACGCCAAACCCACCCCGGCCAAGGGCTCGACGGCATTCAAATGCTGACACCGGCGCTCGGCACTGCGGGCCAGGCTGCGGCAGACGTGTGCCTGGGCAATCAACATCGAACCACCCGGCAGAATGAAGTTCTCTAGCGGCCCCAGCTCCTCATTCCATACATCAATCGCCGCTTCCAGGCGTTCGATTTCCGCCACGTTCAACGCCTGATACTCCGGCATCGCCAGTTCACCACCGAGGTCGAACAAGCGATGCTGACAGGGTGCCAGCACCTCGATTACTTCCTGCAACTCCGGATATTCGGCGCTCCCCGCCGTCAGCCCGGCCAACAACACGCCTACTTGGCTGTTGAGCGTATCGACTTCACCAATGGCTTCGATCCGCGGGTGGTCCTTGGGCACACGACGGCCGTCGCCTAAGCCGGTTTCGCCTTTGTCGCCGGTGCGGGTGTAAATTTTCGACAAGCGAAAGCCCATGGTTACCTCGATAGCTGATTGAATTCTTGAGAGACGAGCTGAGTGCCCGCCAAGGGCAGGCGCAAGGTGAAGCAAGTGCCTTGGCCCAGGGTCGATTGCACTTCCATCTGGCCCTTGTGGTTATTGGTGATGATGAAGTACGAGACTGACAAGCCCAGACCGGTGCCCTGGCCAATTTCCTTGGTGGTGAAAAACGGTTCGAACGTGCGTTTGCGCACGCTTTCGCTCATGCCGATGCCGTTGTCTTCGACCTGGATTTCCGCCCATGGTGGATTGAGTCGGGTGCGCAGGATGATCCGCCCCGGTTCGCTGTCGTCTTCACGCTGGTGAATGGCTTGCGCAGCGTTTTTCAACAGATTGAGCAGCACTTGTTCCAATTCGTTGGCGGTGCCGGGTACCGGGCCGAGCGCAGGATCGAACTGACGAATGATCGCCTGGCCCTTGAAGTCGAAACCGATGGCCAGGTCGAAGTCGTTTCCGGCGATTTCCACGGCTTGATCGATCAGCGCCGGCAGGTCGCACGGGGCCATTTGCCGGGTGCTGCGGCGGCTGAAGCTGAGCATGTGGGTCACAATTTTCGCCGCCCGCGCACCGGCCTGCTGGATGCCGTCGAGTAGCTGCGGCACTTCCCTTGCTTGCAAGTAGTTATTGACCGTCGCCAGCTCGATGCCGATTTGCTCGGCTTGCTCAAGGTTCTTCGGCAGTTCCGGAGACAGGCGTCGGCGAATGTTCTGCACGTTGTGCAGGATCGCGCCCAGCGGGTTGTTGATCTCGTGGGCCATGCCGGCGGCGAGTCCACCGACGGACAGCATTTTCTCCGACTGCACCATCATTTCTTCCAGGGACAGGCGCTGGGTGATGTCGTCGATCCGGATCACTACGCCGCGTCCGGCACCGCCCATCAGCGGGTAGAAAGTCAGGGCGTAGTGTTTGGGTTCATCGTCCTTGATCCAGGTCACGCGCTCGATCTTGGCCACTGTATGTTGCTCAACCGTCTGCTTGAGTTGCGGCAGAAACGGCTTGAGCGGCTCGAAGGCGAGGAAGATCGGCTGGTTGAGGGCTTCGTCGAGGCGTGTGCCGGAGAGGGCGCTGGCTTCCTGATTCCACTGCGTCACGTAGAGCTGCTCGTCGAGGGCAATCAGCGCCGAGGGCATGGAGTCGATGATGCTGTTGAGATAATTCTGAAACCCGGTGAGCTTCTTCTCGATCTTGCTGCGCACCTGGACTTCGAGTTCCAGTTTGCGATTGGTGTGCCGGGTTTCTTCGGCCAGGCCTTGGGCCTGGTCATACGCAGCCTGGGAGTCGTCCCGTGCCCGTTTCAGTTGCTGCTCCCGCGCTTCGATGCGCGAAAGCATGGTGTTGAACGCTTCGGCGAGGCTACCGATTTCGTCGTGGTTACCCCGGGAGGCGCGCAGGGCGTAGTTCTCTTCGCGGGTCACCTGCCGGGACAACTCTTCGAGTTGATGGATCGGCCGGGTGATCAGGCGTTTGATCTGCCGGGCGATGATCAGCCACAGCAGCACACTGAATATCAGGATGCCGAGGCTGGCGGTCAATGTCCCGGTATAGAACGCCATTGGCAGTTCGCTGCTGGCCACCAGGAGTAGATGGCCCGGCGCGGTGCCGGGGCGGGGCAGGGTGATCACTTGATTGCTGCGAAATTCGGTGGCTTGCCAGGATTCGATATGCCGATAACGCGACGGCAGGTTCAGATGATCACCGTGTTGCAACTGCGCCAGGCGCTCGCCCTTGCCGTCATACAGCGCGGCTGCGCGCAGGGGGGAATAGCTGTTGAGTTCATCAAGCAAGCGTTGCGCGCTTTGCGGTGACTCCAGCGCCTGGTCCACCAGGCTCGGATTGGATACCAGTCGGCCAATGGTCTGGAGTGCCTGGGGCGCCATGCTTTCCTGGGAGATGTAATACGCGGCGCTGATAAAGGTCAGGTTGGCGACCAGCAAAACCGTGGTCAACAGCACCAACAGGGCGGCCAGGAGTTTCTGGCCGACAGGAAGGTTTTCAAGGCGCTGGCGCAATGGCATCGGGTAATTCGCTGCGAAGGAACAAGTGGGCAGCGTAGCCGCTGCTCAGTCGCTGGGCAATCCAAGGCTTTGCAGACGGGTGATCAGTCGTTGCTGCAATTGATTGAGGTGCGGCAGGTTCAATTGATGCCGCGAGGCGACTTTACAGGCATGGCCCAGCAAGTAACTGATTTCGGTTCGGCGCTGGTTGCTGACGTCCTGGTACATCGATGAGTAGTTGGCAGCGGTGGCGTGGATTACCCGTTCGACTTCTTGTTGCAGGTTTTCCGCCGCTGCGGGCTGGCCGCAACGTTCAAGCAACTCGCTCAGTTCGCCGCATAGGGTGGCGACTTCGCAGTGATGGTCTTGCAATCCGCCATTGCGGCAATCGTGCAGGACGGTCAGCGGATTGATCGCGCAGTTGAGCGCCAATTTGCGCCACAACCGGGTCAGAATCTCGGTGCTCCACTCGTGGGGGATTCCCGCTGCGTTCAAGTCATCCAGCCAGATCGGCGCCACGGGATGGCCGGCATCGCCGAGCCAGGTGAAGCCGTGACCGGCGAACACCACACGCCAGTCGCCGTCGCGGAATGCTCCTTCGGTGCTCGATGCGTAGATGCAGCGCGCCTGCGGTACTTGCGCCGCCACGGCGTCCTGGCTGCCCAGGCCGTTCTGCAACAAGATCAGCTCAGCGCCGGGAGCCAGGCGCGGTGCCAGTTGAGCCACGGCTTTTTCGGCGTCATAGGCCTTGCAGGCGACCAACAGTCGATTGATCGGCTCTGCGCCGTCGGGCGTTTCGGCAGGCACCGGGTAGCACCTGGCTTCCCCATGCTCGACCAGCGTCAGTCCGTCTGTCGCCTCATAAGCCTGCAATCGGGCAGCATTGCGCACGATCAGCCGCACCGGCACTCCGGCCCGAGCCAGACGAGTCGCCCACAACGTACCGAGGCTGCCAGCGCCCAGAACATGCCAGGTGGTGGACATCAGCTTTTTGCTCTGTTTAACGCGCGCATGGAAGGCTCGCAGTGAATGATGGGAAAGACCCGTTATAATCAGCGCGGATTTTTACCGCAAGCCAGGCGTGCTCCATTGGTGCGCCTTTTATTTGGAGAGATTACATGCCGTCGTTCGACGTGGTATCCGAACTGGACAAACACGAAGTCACCAACGCGGTCGAGAACGCCGTCAAGGAACTCGATCGTCGTTATGACCTGAAAGGCAAAGGCAGCTTCGAGTTCAAGGAAAAGGACCTGACCGTCAACCTGACCGCCGAAGCGGATTTCCAGCTTGAGGCGATGATTGAGATCCTCAAGCTGGCGCTGGTCAAGCGCAAGATCGACGTGCAGTGCCTTGAAGTCAAGGATGCCTATGCATCGGGCAAGCTGATGAAGCAGGAAGCGGTTCTTAAAGAAGGCATCGACAAAGAGCTGGCGAAGAAAATCGTCGCTCACGTCAAGGATGCCAAGCTCAAGGTCCAGGCGGCCATTCAGGGCGAGCAAGTGCGCATTACCGGCAAGAAGCGCGACGACTTGCAGGAAGCCATCGCAGCGCTGCGTGCCAAGACGTTCGACATGCCGCTGCAGTTCAACAACTTCCGCGACTGACCTGCGGCGGGAACCTCTCGGCGTTTTCGGCGTCCGAGGCCCAAGCAACGGCAGAAACGATCGATCCGGGCAGGTTCGGTCTTTTCTGCCGAATTTTTTCGAGTGTCAGATAGCCGCAAATCAGGAGAACGTACATGGATTTGAATGCTGAAGTAGATAACCTGGTCAGGGAATCCCAAACCTGGATTCCGATGATCATGGAATACGGCAGCCGCGTGCTGCTGGCAGTTCTCACACTGGCCATCGGCTGGTGGTTGATCAACAAGGTCACGCAAAAGCTCGGCGGTCTTCTGGCCCTGCGTAACGCAGACCTGGCCCTGCAAGGGTTCATCAGCAGCCTGGCAAACATCATTCTCAAAGTCCTGCTGATCGTCAGCGTGGCCTCGATGATTGGTGTGGAAACCACTTCGTTCGTGGCGGCGATTGGTGCGGCGGGTCTGGCTATCGGCCTGGCCTTGCAAGGCAGCCTGGCGAATTTCGCTGGCGGCGTATTGATTTTGCTGTTCCGTCCGTTCCGTATTGGTGACTGGATCGAAGCTCAAGGCGTTGCCGGCACTGTCGACAGCATCCAGATCTTCCACACCGTGCTGCGCACCGGCGACAACAAAACCATCATCGTGCCTAACGGCAACCTGTCGAACGGCATTATTACCAACACCAACCGTCAACCAACCCGCAAGGTGGTGTTTGATGTCGGCGTTGATTACGAAGCGGACTTGCAAAAGGCCCGTCAAGTATTGCTGGAACTGGCCAAGGATCCGCGTGTGTTGACTGATCCGGAGCCTCAGGCAGTCATCTCGACGCTGGGTGACAGTTCGATCACTGTTTCCTTGCGTGTGTGGGTAAAGACTGCGGATTATTGGGATGTGATGTTCATGTTTAACGAACAGTCCCGTGATCGATTGAAAACGGCGGGTATTGACATTCCATTTCCTCAGCGTGTAGTTCGTGTGGTTCAGGAAGCAACAGCGCAGTAAGCCTTATTTTATTAGTTGGTACTGACAGTAATGAGCCCAAGAGATAAATAGTCTCTTGGGCTTTTTCCTGCGTTTCAGTCAGTTCATTGAAAAAAGTTCTAATGTTATGAAGCGAAGTTGTTTGCTGACGGATTCGGTATGTGGCAGGCATAAAAAAACCGCCCACCTGGAAGGGTGGGCGGTTTTTGTCTTATCAGTACTGCCGGTGTTACACCCTGATTACAGGATGTTCAGCGGGTACTCGATGATCAGACGGGTGTCGTAGTTGTCACGCGAGTAGTTCTGGTACGCGCCGTTCGCACGGTAGTTGGCGAAACGAGCACGGAACGACAGGTCTTTGACCGGGCCTTCCTGCACAACGTACTTGGACTCGATGTTCCACTCGTTTTCCTTACCTTCACCCAGACCGTTGGTCTTGATGTTGTCACCCATTACGTAACGGGTCATGAAGCTCAGACCAGGAACGCCGTAGGTAGCCATGTTCAGGTCATAGCGAGCTTGGTAGGATTTCTCCTCGCGGCCCACGAAGTCGGAGATCTGAATGGAGTTGGAAACGAAGATGGTGCTGTTACCGTCAACGCCGTAGTAGTAAGCGTTGTCGCCGCTGGATTGCTGGTAAGCCAGGGTGAACTTGTGAGCGCCCAGGCTGTAAGCAGCTGCCAGGGACCACAGGTTGTTGTCCACACCAAGGGTGCCGTCGCCGATGGCGTCAACCAGGTCGCCACGGGTATCGCCCTTGGTTTTGTAACCGTTCAGGTCGAAGTTCAGCGACTGGTCGTCGTTGATTGGCAGGGTCCAGTTCAGGTTGACGTAGTACTTCTTGAAGTACTCTTCAGCGTCCGACGCAGCTACGGCACCGGTGAAGTTGTCAGTGAAGGCGTAGCTGGCACCGAAGATGTTGATGCCTTTGCTGATGCCTTCGCCGTGGTTGCCATTTGCATCTGGCAGACCGCCGACGGTGTCACGACCCATGCCGGTTTGGGCGCTCAGGGAGGTGAAGCGACCAGCGCTCAGTTCCAGGCCTTTGATCTCTTTGGAAGTGATCAGGGTACCGGTAGCGACTTCTGGCAGCATACGGCTGTCGTCGGTTGCGAATACAGGGCTGGCAACGAATTGCTGACCGTATTTCAGGACGGTGTCGGAGAAGCGCAGTTTGGCTGCACCGCCGATCTTGCCCTGGGATTTTTCTTCGTTGTTATCGCTGTCGATTGCGAACAGGCCGTTACCGCGGTGGCCCGAGCCGCCGTCGAGTTTGACCGAGCCCATTGCCATGGCGTCGAGACCGAAACCAACAATACCTTGAGTGAAGCCCGACTCGTAAGTCAGCAGTTGGCTGATACCGGAGTCTTGACGATAGCCGGAGTCTGCGTTGTTGCTTGCACCGTTTTTGTAATCGCGGTTCATGTACTCAAAACGGGTTTTGAGTTTCAGGCTTTGGTCGCCGAAGAAACCCTTGGATTCGTCTTGGGAAGACGCTACAGCGAACTGCGAGGTACCAGCTGCAACAGCCAGTGCGATCATGCTCCACTTCATCACGCGCATCGTGATTTGCTCCTTTGGTTTTTAGAAGAGTACTGCCGCTCCACCTGTTTTATTATCTGGGCGGCTCTTTCTTTTTGTGTCGGCGCAAACTTATATCACGCCGACAATGTTGGCGATACTTGCGCATCTAACCTTTCAGCTTCTTTACGACCCTGTCGTAAACGGCTAGCTGGATGTCGCAAATTTACAGCCCCGATGCAACCGGACTCGACAACTTTAATGCTGTTTTTCTGGGCTGGCGCATCGATTAAAAAGAGTCCCTGGTGAAACGTTTGAATCTCCATTGGGCTACCCTGCCACTGTTTTTTTTGTCTAGGAGGTTCCCGCTTCCCGCGGTGCCTTATAGACGATGTGGGTGTGAATGCAACAAGCGTGCACAAATCAGAATTTCGCTGGCATTTTTTTCTGAAGAGCTGCCTGGCGCCGTAAAAACCTCATAAAACCGGGGGTCTGATGCTTCTATCGTTCGGGGTTGACGCCATGGTTTCTATCGTGTTGATCACCTTGTTACCGCCCGGTGACAATCAAAAACGTTACCGGTTCACCCCGCCAGTGAGTAATCGGCGGATGTCGAAGCACTCAGCGTAGACGTGCTGTGCGGTTTTGGTGCAAAAAATTTCAATCGCTGTACTGAATTCATACAGTTCGACGTTTCTCCCGGGTTGAATGGGTCGTTGGTTATCAGTCATCCCAGTGGGTTTATCCGGAGTGCTGGTTCGGTAATGGTGCGTCCGGGCAATAAATGTCTCATCTCGGGGCGGGCGATGGGCCATTTGACGATCGCAGGCGGGCTTCGACTGTGGTTCGTCGTGAAGCCGGCGACGTTCGCAGGTATGCTGCCGTCCAGTCGCTTGATGCGCGATCCCTCGGGATGGGCGCTAAGCTGAAAAATGATGACCAGGCAGGAGTGCGCGCAGTGTTCGCTTTAGATCCACGACTTCAACAAGATACGTTACCGATCGGTGATTTCCCGCTTTGTCGGTTGTTGTTGTCCAATGATTCGAACTATCCCTGGTTCATCCTGGTACCACGCCGCGAAGATATCAGTGAGATATTTCAGTTGGATGTCGCAGATCAGCTGCAACTTTGGCAGGAAACGACTGCGCTGGCAGAAACGCTCAAGGACTCGTTCGACGCGGACAAGCTGAATGTCGCGGCCCTGGGTAATGTGGTCAGCCAGTTGCACATGCACGTCATCGTGCGCAAGCGAGAGGACGCTGCCTGGCCGGCTCCGGTCTGGGGCAAGCACCCGGCCAACCCCTACAATGCGGAGCAAATCGCGGTGATTCGCGAGCGGTTGCGTCTGGTGTTGACCGAAGATTTCACGTTTCTGGAGGGTTGAAACATGAGCCTGGAAGACCGCGTTACCGATCTGGAGAGTCAATTGGCGTTTCAGGATGACACCATCCAGGCGTTGAATGATGTGCTGGCGGCACAACAGCGCGTGGTTGAGCGTCTGCAACTGCAAATGGCCGCGCTGCTCAAGCGTCAGGAAGAAATGGTCGGCCAGTTCGAATCATTCGAAGAAGAAGCGCCACCACCGCATTACTAAAATGCGGGCAATAAAAAACCGCGAACAGTCAGGCTGTTCGCGGTTTTTTTATGCCTTGAATCAGCGTCGCGGCAGAGCGGCGATCACATCTTCGGCTTGCAGGCCTTTGTCGCGATTCATCACGGAGAACTCCACACGCTGGCCTTCGACCAGAACGCGGTGACCTTCGCCACGAATGGCCCGGAAATGCACGAAAATATCGTCGCCGGAGTCGCGGGAAATAAAGCCGAAGCCTTTGGAGGTATTGAACCACTTGACGGTGCCGGTATCGCGGTTGCTCATGTCATAGCTTGGCGAGGCGGCGGCCGGTGACGATTTGTAGAAGCTGATGGCCAGGTGCAGGACAACGGCGATCAGGGCGGCGACCAGGCTGAACAGAACCGCAGGTTGACCGGCAATGACCGGCATTGGCGCGATCAGCGTCAGCGTTTGCAAGACAACGGCGAGAATCAGCAGGGCGCTGACCAGGTTTTGCAGTTGATGGCGCGTGCCTTTGTTCCAGTTGGGGATGACAGGTGCAAGGGTGAGGTTGAGCAGGCCGAACAAGGCCAGGTACAGCGCATCGGGTTGTTGCAGGTAAGGTACCGCTTCGGTTCGCAGGCTAGGGATGAAGGACAGCAGCAAGGCTGCTGCGCCCATTAGCAGGTGGACGATTTTCAACATTTTGATTAACTCACGTTAAGACGGATCACAAGGAAGAGCTGACGGGGCACGGTTCGCTTCAGAACAATAAAAGAGGCGTAGAGCACGTATCCGGTATCAGCCTATGCGCAGTGCCCGGAAAATAAGGACGCCAGCGACACGTTGTCTATTTAACAGCAAAGCTTGTGGCTACTCAAATCAAGGAGTCCAGCGGTGCATTCGGGGCGATTTGTCGCAACTTCGCGGGGGATTCAGGGCTGCGGCGTGCCAGCAAGCTTGCTAGAGTGGTTCTGCACCTGTCGGATGAAACCAATCACCTTTAGGGGAAAAGCATGGCAATCGATATCGGTATCAGTGAAGAAGACCGCAAATCCATCGTTGACGGGCTTTCACGTCTGCTGTCGGACACTTATGTACTTTATTTGAAAACCCATAATTTCCATTGGAACGTCACCGGTCCCATGTTTCGGACCCTGCATTTGATGTTCGAAGAGCAATATAACGAGTTGGCCCTGGCGGTAGACTCCATCGCCGAGCGAATTCGCGCCCTCGGTTTTCCTGCGCCTGGCGCCTATTCCGTTTATTCGCGTCTTTCCTCTATTAAAGAGGAGGAGGGGGTGCCAGCCGCTGAAGACATGATCAAGCAATTGGTCGAGGGTCAGGAAGCGGTGACGCGTACGGCTCGCGGAATTTTTCCGCTACTCGACAAAGTCAGTGACGAGCCAACGGCTGACCTGCTGACCCAGCGCATGCAAGTTCACGAGAAAACTGCCTGGATGCTGCGATCGCTGCTGGCAGAGTAAGTCCCTTGGTGCGCGGGTAGCGCCTTTCAGGCGTTGTTCGCGCTCTGTCACTCTCTCGTCGAAAAAACCCTATCCGCGGAACGATCTTTCGCCAGCCAGCGTGGGAAAAGGTCCGGACTAGGACGCGCTCCATGATCCGCCGTCAGTTGTTGGCTTATCCTACGCGGATGGTCAAAAAGTCATCTGGATATAACTTTGCCCGCACGGTTTTATAAGCCAACAGATGCTTATGCAAAACCAGGGATGGCAAAGGAGTGTCAACGGTATGGTTTATGAAAGCAGGCAATGCGAGGGGAGGGTCGGTTCACACAAGGACATCAGGATTGATCCGTTTGTCAGTGAGTTCGATATGGGGCTGGCTCAGCCATTTTCCCGATCGGTGCGTTTGAATGGCTTCGCCACCTGTTTGCGGCTTGAGCAGGTGTACTGGGATATTTTGGGCGAAATGGCCAAGGTCAATTGCTGTTCGGTTAGCGCGCTGTTGTCCCACGTCGATCGCGAAGTGCATTTGCGTCATGGCGGGGTGAAAAATTTCAGCGGGCTGGTGCGGGTCGTCTGTGTCGTGCACAGCCTGAAGGAAGGAGGGGGCGTCGTCATGGCCTAGCCAGGGCAGTGAAAGAGCAGAGTGTCAGTCTGTGCAGTCTTACGGCTGCACAGGCTGCATTTAATGGATATAATCCCGCTCTTTGCCGCAAAACCCAGCGTGCGCGGTAGCAATCTGATCGCCGAGACAACCCCCATGCCGATGTACGATTATCAATGTGCTTCCTGTGGTCATCAGTTGGAAGCCATTCAAAAGATCAGCGATGCACCGCTGGTCGACTGCCCTGCATGCCAGGCGCCAGAGCTTAAGAAGATGCTGTCCATGCCAGGCTTCCGCCTCAGCGGCACTGGCTGGTACGAGACCGATTTCAAGACCGGTTCGAAGAAGAACCTGGCCGGCGGCGACAAAGCTGACTAGGGTCGAAAGTCTGAACTGAACGACACGTGCGAGTTCTTGCGTCATCGGCCATCTGGTTCGTGCGCAAGCCCTCCAACCGAATTTCGAATTACGAGAAGTGAAACCACTACCATGATGCGCAGCCATTATTGCGGCCAACTGAACGAAAGCCTGGAAGGCCAGGAAATTACCCTTTGCGGATGGGTCCATCGTCGCCGTGACCACGGTGGGGTGATTTTCCTCGATATCCGTGATCGTGACGGTCTGGCCCAGGTGGTGTTCGATCCGGATCGCGCTGAATCCTTCGCCGCTGCCGATCGCGTGCGCAGCGAGTACGTGGTCAAGATCACCGGCAAGGTTCGCCCGCGTCCGGCCGGTGCCACCAACGCCAACATGGCGTCGGGCATGATCGAAGTCCTCGGCTACGAGCTGGAAGTGCTGAACGAGTCGGAAACCCCGCCGTTCCCGCTGAACGAGTTCTCTGACGTCGGCGAAGAAACCCGCCTGCGCTATCGCTTCCTGGACCTGCGTCGTCCGGAAATGGCCGAAAAACTGCGTCTGCGTTCGCGCATGACCACCAGCATCCGTCGCTATCTGGACGAGAACGGCTTCCTCGACGTCGAGACGCCGATCCTGACCCGTGCTACTCCGGAAGGCGCACGTGACTACCTGGTGCCGAGCCGTACTCACGCCGGTTCGTTCTTCGCCTTGCCGCAATCGCCGCAGCTTTTCAAGCAACTGTTGATGGTGGCCGGTTTCGATCGTTACTACCAGATCGCCAAGTGCTTCCGCGACGAAGACCTGCGTGCTGACCGCCAGCCGGAATTCACCCAGATCGACATCGAGACCAGCTTCCTCGATGAAAAAGACATCATGGGCCTGACCGAAGGCATGATCCGCAACCTGTTCAAGGAAGTGCTGGATCTGGAATTCGGTGAGTTCCCGCACATGACCTTCGAAGAGGCCATGCGTCGTTACGGTTCCGACAAACCAGACCTGCGAAACCCGCTGGAACTGGTCGACGTTGCCGATCAACTCAAAGAAGTCGATTTCAAGGTGTTCAGCGGCCCGGCCAACGACCCTAAATGCCGCATCGCCGCACTGCGCGTTCCAGGCGGGGCGAGCATGCCGCGCAAGCAGATCGACGATTACACCAAGTTCGTCGGCATCTACGGTGCCAAGGGCCTGGCATACATCAAGGTCAACGAGCGCGCCAAAGGCGTCGAAGGCCTGCAGTCGCCAATCGTGAAGAACATCCCTGAAGCCAACCTCAACGTGATCCTCGATCGCGTGGGCGCAGTCGATGGCGATATCGTGTTCTTCGGTGCCGACAAAGCCAAGATCGTCAGCGAAGCCCTGGGCGCGCTGCGTATCAAGCTCGGCCACGACCTGGACCTGTTGACCTGCAAGTGGGCGCCAATGTGGGTCGTCGACTTCCCGATGTTCGAAGAGAACGACGACGGCAGCTTCAGCGCCTTGCACCACCCGTTCACCGCGCCGAAGTGCACGCCGCAAGAGCTGGAAGCCAACCCGGCTGGCGCACTGTCCCGTGCCTACGACATGGTGTTGAACGGCACCGAGTTGGGTGGCGGTTCGATCCGTATCCACCGTAAAGAGATGCAACAGTCGGTGTTCCGCCTGCTGGGTATCAATGAAGCGGAACAGGAAGAGAAATTCGGCTTCCTGCTCGATGCCCTGAAGTACGGCGCGCCGCCACACGGTGGTCTGGCCTTCGGTCTGGACCGTCTGGTGATGCTGATGACCGGTGCCCAGTCGATCCGTGAAGTGATCGCCTTCCCGAAAACCCAGAGTGCCGCGGACGTCATGACGCAAGCGCCGGGTGTGGTGGATGCCAAGGCGCTGCGCGAGCTGCACATTCGTTTGCGCGAAACGCCTAAGGCCGAGTAAGGCTGACCTGAAGGGCGCATCTGTGGATGCGCCCTTTCTTTATAGATGGAACAGGTCGATATTTTTGTTTGCTGGCTGGCGCGATACCGCGTGGCGGGCAATGTTTCAAAGAGAATTCGGAGCGAGATATGGCAGGTCATTCCAAGTGGGCGAACATCAAGCACCGCAAAGAACGTCAGGATGCCAAAAAGGGCAAGATTTTCACCAAGTGGATTCGTGAACTGACCGTTGCTGCCCGTCAGGGCGGCGGCGATCCGGGCTCCAACCCACGTCTGCGTCTGGCCCTGGACAAGGCCCTGGGTGCGAACATGAGTCGCGATATCATCGATCGCGCGGTGGCCCGCGGTGCCGGTGCAGCCGACACCGATGACATGGTCGAACTGACCTACGAAGGTTATGGCCCTGGCGGCGTCGCGGTGATGGTCGAGTGCATGACCGACAACCGCAACCGTACTGCTGCGGCCGTTCGTCACGCGTTCAGCAAGTGCGGCGGCAACCTCGGCACCGACGGTTCGGTGGCCTACCTGTTCGAGCGCAAGGGGCAGATTTCCTTCGCGTCCGGTGTCGATGAAGACGCGTTGATGGAAGCGGCCATGGAAGCTGACGCCGACGACGTAGTGACCAACGAAGATGGCTCCATTGACGTGTTCACTTCGTTTGCCGGTTTCTATTCCGTGCGTAACGCGCTGGAAGCGGCGGGTTTCAAGGGTGATGATGCGGAAATCGTCATGCTGCCGACCACCAGTGCCGAACTGGATCTGGAAGGTGCAGAGAAAGTCCTCAAGCTGATCGACATGCTCGAAGACCTGGATGACGTGCAGAACGTCTACTCCAACGCGGATATTCCGGAAGACGTGGCCGCTCAGCTCGGTTAAGAGCGACTAGGCTGCAATGTGGGAGCTGGCTTGCCAGCGATGGCGTCGGCACATCAGACAATGATGTCGTCTGACACTCCGTCATCGCTGGCAAGCCAGCTCCCTCATTCGTTATGCGATGTATTGAATTTTGTGTTTTTCGAACCCGCAGGCGTTATGACTTTAATTCTTGGTATCGACCCCGGTTCGCGCATTACCGGTTATGGCGTGGTACGCGATACCGGTCGTGGCTGTGTCTACGTGGCATCAGGCTGCATCCGCACGGGTTCCGGCGAGTTGCATCAACGCTTGCAGATCGTCTATCGCGGCGTTCGCGAGGTCATCCAGACCTATGGCCCGGTGACGATGGGCATCGAAAAGGTCTTCATGGCGCGCAATGCCGACTCGGCCTTGAAACTCGGCCAGGCTCGCGGCGCGGCGATCGTCGCCGGAGCCGAAGAAAACCTGGAAATCGCCGAATACACCGCAACCCAGGTCAAGCAAGCAGTGACCGGCACCGGTGGGGCGAACAAAGAACAGGTACAAATGATGGTCATGCATATGCTCAAGCTGACCAGCAAGCCGCAAATCGACGCCTCGGATGCCCTGGCCATTGCCATTTGCCATGCGCACACCCGTTCCAGTCTGTTGCCTCATGGCTTGGGTACGGCACGCAGTCGTGGCGGGCGCCTGCGTCTCTGATAGCATCAGCAGTCAATTTTAGGGAATGAGGCTTTTGCGCCTGGGGTGTCGGCGCAAAACCCTTGTTCTGTCAGACGCCAGCACTGATCTGGCCAACGCTCAAGGATCTGAAACGTGATTGGACGCTTGCGCGGCACACTGGCTGAGAAACAGCCGCCGCATCTGATACTGGATGTAAATGGTCTGGGGTATGAACTGGAAGTGCCCATGACCACGCTTTATCGTCTGCCGTCGGTCGGTGAGCCACTGACGCTGCACACCCATTTGGTCGTACGCGAAGACGCGCAGTTACTCTATGGCTTCGTCGGCAAACGTGAGCGAGACTTTTTTCGCGAGTTGATCCGTCTCAATGGTGTGGGACCGAAATTGGCCCTGGCCTTGATGTCGAGCCTGGAAGTCGACGAGTTGGTCCGTTGTGTGCAATCCCAGGATACGTCGGCGCTGACCAAGGTGCCGGGCGTAGGCAAGAAAACCGCCGAGCGCCTGTTGGTTGAACTCAAGGATCGCTTCAAGGCCTGGGAAACCGTGCCGGCCATGTTTGCCCTGGTACCGAATCAGCCCGATGGACCCGCGCCAGTGAACACCGCCGAAAATGACGCGGTCAGCGCGCTGATTTCCCTGGGTTACAAACCGCAGGAAGCCAGCAAGGCGATTTCCGCGATCAAGGAGAAAGGTTTGAGCAGCGAAGACCTGATTCGTCGCGCCCTGAAGGGAATGATTTAAGTGATTGAAGCTGATCGTCTGATCGCCGCCACAGGTGGCCCCCGTGATCGCGAGGAAGTCCAGGACCGGGCGATACGTCCTGTCAGCCTGGCCGAATACATCGGCCAGCCGACCGTACGCGAGCAGATGGAACTGTTCATCCAGGCCGCCCGTGGGCGTAACGAATCCCTGGACCACACGCTGATTTTCGGTCCGCCGGGCCTCGGTAAAACCACACTGGCCAACATCATCGCCCAGGAAATGGGCGTTTCGATCAAGAGCACCTCGGGGCCGGTCCTTGAGCGCCCGGGTGACCTGGCGGCGCTGCTGACCAACCTCGAACCCCACGACGTGCTGTTCATCGATGAGATCCATCGGCTGTCGCCGATTGTCGAAGAAGTGCTGTACCCGGCGATGGAGGATTTCCAGCTCGACATCATGATCGGCGAAGGGCCGGCCGCGCGTTCGATCAAGCTTGATCTGCCGCCGTTCACCCTGGTCGGCGCGACCACTCGCGCGGGCATGCTGACCAACCCGCTGCGCGACCGTTTCGGCATCGTCCAGCGCCTGGAGTTCTACAGCACCGCCGACCTGGCGACGATCGTCAGTCGTTCGGCGAACATCCTCGGCTTGCCGCTGGACCCGGAAGGCGCCTTCGAAATCGCTCGCCGTGCCCGCGGCACTCCGCGGATCGCCAACCGTCTGCTGCGTCGGGTGCGGGATTTCGCCGAGGTTCGCGCCAAGGGTCACATCACCAAGCCGATTGCCGACCTGGCTTTGAATTTGCTCGATGTCGACGAGCGTGGCTTCGATCACCAGGACAGGCGTCTGTTGCTGACCATGATCGAGAAGTTCGATGGCGGACCGGTCGGGGTCGACAGCCTCGCCGCAGCCATCAGTGAAGAGCGCCACACCATTGAAGATGTGCTGGAGCCGTATCTGATCCAGCAGGGTTACATCATGCGCACCCCGCGGGGGCGGGTCGTTACCCGGCATGCGTACTTGCACTTCGGCTTAAACATTCCGTCACGATTGGGCGAGATGCCCGTGGTAGACGAGTTCCTTGATGCCGTGGACGATTAATTAACTTTGCGTGCTGATTTTTTCGGGCAATGTGTGGTCCCAGGACCGTACTTTTGCGCGAAAGCCGCAGAACATCGAAAAACAGTTGCCTGGCCGGATTGGCAACCTGAGGAGTAAGCACTAGAGTATGCGCGCGCAAAACGGGCTTGAGCCTTTCGCACATCGTTGTCGCGTTTATTACGAGGACACCGATGCGGGCGGCATCGTGTATTACGTTAATTACCTCAAGTTTATGGAGCGGGCTCGAACCGAGCGGCTACGAGAACTGGGCTTTGCCCAATCGCAGCTGGCAGGGGAGGACCTGTTGTTCGTCGTGCATTCCAGCGAAGCGCGCTACCACGCGCCGGCGCGACTGGATGACGAGCTGCTGGTAAGCGCTGAAGTAATCGAATTGAACCGTGCCAGCCTGCGCTTCAAACAGCAGGTCAGGCGGGCTACGGATGATGTGCTGCTCTGTGAAGGGCAGTTTCTGGTGGCCTGTGTGCGCACTGAAAGTTTAAAACCCCGGGCCATTCCCGAAGCTCTACGAGCGGCCTTTGCCGACGTGAGCGGCGCGGGTACACACTCAAAGCAGGAGATAAAGCGTGGAAGCTAACGTCGTCGACCATTCCTCCATGTGGAGCCTGGTCAGCAATGCCAGTATCGTGGTGCAACTGGTAATGCTGATCCTGGTAGCCGCATCGGTGACCTCATGGATCATGATCTTTCAGCGCAGCAATCTGATACGCGCTGGTCGACGTGCCCTGGAGAGCTTTGAAGAGCGCTTCTGGTCGGGCATCGACCTGTCCAAACTCTATCGTCAGGCGGGCAGCAACCCGGACCCGGATTCGGGTGTCGAGCAGATCTTCCGCGCCGGTTTCAAGGAATTCTCCCGTCTGCGCCAGCAGCCAGGCGTTGACCCTGAGGCGGTCATGGAAGGTGTGGCCCGTGCCATGCGCGTTGCCATCTCCCGCGAGGAAGAAAAGCTCGAGCAGAGCCTGCCGTTCCTGGCCACCGTCGGTTCCGTCAGCCCGTACATCGGTCTGTTCGGTACGGTCTGGGGGATCATGAACTCCTTCCGTGGTCTGGCAACTGCCCAGCAAGCGACGCTGGCCACGGTAGCGCCAGGTATCGCCGAAGCACTGATTGCCACCGCGATCGGTCTGTTCGCCGCCATCCCGGCCGTTATCGCTTACAACCGCTTCTCTGCTCGCAGCGAAACCCTGCTGAGCCGTTACTACACCTTCGCCGATGAATTCCAGGCGATCCTGCACCGCAAAGTGCACACCAGCGAAGAATAAGCAGGTAATTTCCAATGGCTTTAATCGCTCGAGCTCGACACAAGCGCAAGCCGGTCGCCGAGATGAACGTGGTGCCTTACATCGACGTGATGTTGGTACTGCTGGTCATCTTCATGGTGACCGCGCCGATGCTCAATCAGGGCGTGAAGGTTGATCTGCCCAAGGTTTCCAGCGAAGCCTTGCCGCAGGACAACAACACCCAGGTCCTGACCATTTCGATCAAGGCTGACAAGACCTACTACTGGAACCTTGGCAGCGAAGTCGACACTGAAAAGCAGCAAGACCGGGCCATGACCCTGCCGCAGATGACTGACGCCGTGACCAAGATCATTCGCGTCGGCAACGAAGGCGGCAAGCGCACGCAGGTCTTCATTCGCGGCGACAAGACGGTTGACTACGGTGCCGTCATGGGCGCCATGGGCGGGTTGCAGAAAGCCGGGGTCGGTAATGTTGGCTTGATTACCGAGGCGCCCTGATGCAGCAACAGCGAGAGCCGTCCGCCTCGGAAAGCTACTTCTGGCCTAGTGTTTGGGCGATTGGCTTGCACGTGCTGGTGTTCGGCATGCTGTTCGTCAGTTTTGCCTTTACCCCGGAGCTGCCGCCGGCCAAGCCGATTGTCCAGGCGACCCTGTACCAGCTGAAATCGAAAAGTCAGGCAACCACCCAGACCAATCAGAAGATTGCGGGTGAGGCGAAGAAATCCGCCGCACGCCAGACCGAAGAAGAGCAGATGGAGCAGAAGAAGGTCGAGCAGGAAGCGGTGAAGGCTGCGGAACAAAAGAAAGAAGAAGCGGCTCAAAAGGCCGAGGAAGCCAAGAAGGCCGACGAGTCGAAGAAAGCGGAAGAGGTGAAAAAGGCTGATGAAGCCAAGAAAGCCGATGAAGCGAAGAAGACCGCCGAAGCCAAGAAGGCAGAAGAGAAACAATTGGCTGATATAGCCAAGAAGAAAGCGGAAGAAGAAGCCAAGAAGGCTGCTGAAGAAGAGGCCAAGAAAGCGGCCGCTGAAGAAGCGAAGAAGAAAGTCGTCGAAGACGCGAAGAAGAAAGCCGCGGAAGACGCCAAGAAGAAAGCTGAAGCTGAAGAGGCGAAGAAGAAAGTCGCCGAAGACGCGAAGAAGAAAGCTGCTGCCGATGCTGCGAAGAAGAAATCGCAGGATGCGGCGCGTAAATCTGCCGAAGACAAAAAGGCTCAGGCCTTGGCTGATTTGCTTTCCGACACGCCACAGCGTCAGCAGGCCTTGGCCGATGAGCAGGGTGACGAAGTCGCCGGCAGTTTCGATGACCTGATTCGGGCTCGTGCAGCGGAAGGCTGGGCTCGTCCACCTTCGGCCCGCAAAGGCATGACGGTCGTATTGCAAATCGGCATGTTGCCGGACGGTACGGTGACTTCGGTCAGCGTGGCCAAATCCAGTGGTGACGGTCCATTTGACGCATCGGCTGTAGCAGCGGTGAAGAATATTGGACGTTTGACAGAAATGCAGGGAATGAAGCCGAGCGATTTCGCTCCGTATCGTTCATTCAAGATGACATTCACACCTGAGGATCTAGCCTTGTGAGAAACCTTCTTCGAGGAATGCTGGTCGTTATCTGCTGCGTGGCAGGGATGGCGATGGCAGATGAGAAAAACATTCTGGTCACCAGCGGCAGCGATCGGGCTACTCCGATCGCCGTTGTACCGTTCGGCAACCAGGGCGGCAGCGTACTGCCGGACGACATGGCGGAAATCATCGGTAACGACCTGCGCAACTCGGGTTACTACTCGCCGATTCCAAAGCAGAACATGATCAGCCAGCCGAGCCAGGCCAGCGAAATCATCTTCCGTGACTTCAAGGCGCTGGGCGCCCAGTACGTCATGGTCGGCAGCATTGTTCCGGCGGGCGGTCGCCTGCAGGTGCAATACGCGCTGTTCAACGTCGCCACCGAACAGCAAGTGCTGACCGGCAGTGTGTCGGGCGGCGTCGATCAACTGCGTGACATGTCGCACTACATCGCCGACCAGTCGTTCGAGAAGCTCACCGGTATCAAGGGTGCGTTCTCGACTCGTCTGCTGTACGTGACGGCCGAGCGTTTCTCCGAGAAGAACACTCGCTACACGCTGCAACGTTCGGACTATGACGGTGCTCGTGCCGTAACCCTGCTGCAATCGCGCGAGCCGATCCTGTCGCCGCGTTTCGCACCGGATGGCAAGCGCATCGCTTACGTTTCGTTCGAGCAGAAGCGTCCGCGTATCTTCATGCAGAACATCGACACCGGTCGCCGTGAACAGATCACCAACTTCGAAGGCCTGAACGGTGCACCAGCCTGGTCACCGGATGGCAATCGCCTGGCGTTCGTATTGTCGAAAGACGGCAACCCGGACATCTATGTGATGAACCTGGGTTCGCGTCAGATCACTCGCGTCACCAACGGTCCTGGCATCAACACCGAACCGTTCTGGGGCAAGGATGGCTCGACCATCTACTTCACTTCCGACCGTGGCGGCAAACCGCAAATCTACAAAACCAGCGTTGGTGGCGGCGGTGCGGAGCGTGTGACTTTCGTGGGTAACTACAACGCCAACCCTAAGCTGTCGGCGGACGAAAAGACCCTGGTAATGATTCACCGCCAGGACGGTTTCACCAATTTCAAAGTGGCAGCCCAGGATTTGCAGCGCGGTAGTGTAAAAATCCTCACTGATAGCACTCTGGACGAGTCGCCTACTGTTGCGCCCAACGGCACCATGGTAATCTACGCCACCCGCCAGCAGGGCCGGGGAGTCTTGATGCTCGTGTCCATCAATGGACGCGTAAGGCTCCCGCTTCCTACCGCACAAGGCGAAGTCAGAGAACCTTCCTGGTCCCCTTACCTGAACTGACGCGGCGCTATACGTTTTACTTAACACACTGGGGTTCATTAGGAGTTTCACGATGGAAATGCTGAAGTTTGGTAAATTTGCTGCGCTGGCTCTGGCCATGGCTGTAGCTGTAGGTTGCTCGTCCAAAGGCGGCGACAATGCCGGTGAAGGCGCAGTAGATCCAAACGCTGGTTACGGCGCAAACACTGGTGCAGTTGACGGCTCCCTGAGCGAAGAAGCTGCACTGCGCGCTATCACTACTTTCTACTTCGAATACGACAGTTCGGACCTGAAGCCAGAAGCCATGCGCGCTCTGGACGTTCACGCCAAAGACCTGAAAGCAAACGGCGCTCGCGTTGTTCTGGAAGGCAACACCGACGAACGTGGTACTCGTGAGTACAACATGGCACTGGGCGAGCGTCGTGCGAAAGCCGTTCAGCGCTACCTGGTACTGCAAGGCGTTTCCCCAGCTCAGCTGGAACTGGTTTCCTACGGCGAAGAGCGTCCAGTAGCTACCGGTAACGACGAGCAGTCCTGGGCTCAAAACCGTCGCGTCGAACTGCGTAAGTAATTCGTCATGCGAACGTGCCGTCGTGCTGTAACTGTTCTGGCTCTCAGCCTCGCGCCGCTTGCGGTGTGGGCTGCGGTTCCTGTGGTCGATAACAACTCCGGTTCCAACAGCGGGAGCAGTTATCCGCCTGCAGGTTACGGTACGAACGGCGCCTATGCCGGGGGAGGGGTTTCGGCCCCTGTCTCGGCACAGGGCGAGCTGTTCAACCAACTGCAACAAATGCAGCAACAAATCGAGCGCCAGCAAGGCGCAATCGAAGTTCTGCAAAATGATGTAGCGCGCATGAAGCAAGAAAGCCTGGAGCGATACCAGGATCTTGATCGGCGCATAGGAACCGGCGTTGCACCAGCCGCGACTCCTGAGAATTCTTCCGGCGGTGGCGATTTGAATGCCCCTGCCGCAGCAGCTGGCGCGAGTGCAGGGGCGGCAGCCGCTCAAGCACCTGCCGCAGGTAGCGAACCGGCGGATCCGGCGAAGGAAAAGCTCTATTACGATGCAGCCTTCGACCTGATCAAGGCCAAGGATTTCGACAAGGCCAGTCAGGCTTTCGCCGCATTCCTGCGCAAATACCCGAACAGCCAATATGCGGGCAATGCCCAGTACTGGTTGGGCGAAGTGAACCTGGCCAAGGGCGATCTGCAAGGCGCAGGTCAGGCTTTTGCCAAGGTTTCGCAGCTGTATCCAAAGCACGCCAAAGTGCCTGATTCGCTGTACAAGCTCGCTGACGTAGAGCGTCGCCTCGGTCATACCGACAAGGTGAAAGGCATTCTGCAACAGGTGGTTGCCCAATATCCGGGCACATCCGCCGCTCAGCTGGCCCAGCGCGATCTGCAAAAAATGTAAGGGCTGCTTGACCCGTTTCGAAGAAACCCGCGCTTGTCGCGGGTTTTTTCGTTAGAATTCACCCCCTTTTTCTGAAACACGCTTTTTGGGACCTGCGCATTGCCGGGGTTCCTTCAAGTGCCTGACGGAGGCGGACAGCCTGTTTAGCTGTTACGCCCGTGGCGACTATGCAAGACACATTGAGAATCACCGAAGTTTTCTACTCGTTGCAGGGTGAAACTCGGACCGCCGGCCTGCCCACGGTTTTTGTGCGCCTGACCGGTTGCCCGCTGCGTTGCCAATACTGCGACAGCGCCTATGCATTCACTGGCGGGACCATTCGCACGCTCGACGACATCCTTGAGCAAGTCGCCGGTTTTCGCCCGCGTTATGTCTGTGTCACGGGCGGCGAGCCCCTGGCGCAACCCAACGCCATTCCATTGCTCAAGCAGTTGTGCGATGCCGGTTACGAAGTGTCACTGGAAACCAGTGGCTCTATCGACATCTCGGCGGTAGATTCCCGGGTCAGTCGCGTTGTCGACCTGAAAACTCCGGGTTCGAAGGAAGCGCACCGTAACCGCTACGAGAACATTGAGCTGCTCACGCCGAACGATCAGGTGAAGTTTGTCATCTGCTCGCGGGAAGACTATGACTGGTCCGTGTCCAAGTTGATCCAGTACGGTCTGGACCAGCGTGCCGGCGAAGTCCTGTTCTCGCCAAGTCACCATGATCTCAATGCTCGAGACCTGGCTGACTGGGTGGTGGCGGACAATCTGCCAGTGCGTCTGCAACTGCAGCTGCATAAATATCTTTGGAATGACGAGCCGGGGCGCTGAAATGACGGAACAACTGAACACTGCGGAAAAACGTGCGGTCATCCTGCTGTCCGGCGGTCTGGACTCGGCAACCGTCGTGGCCATGGCTCGGGCCGAAGGCTACAGCTGCTACACCATGAGTTTCGACTACGGTCAGCGTTCGCACGCTGAGCTGTATGCCGCCGAACGTGTTGCCCGCGATTTGGGAGTGGTTGAGCACAAGGTGATCGGTCTCAACCTGAACGGCATGGGCGGCTCGGCATTAACCGACAGCAGCATCGATATTCCGGAAGAGTTGGGTGAGGGCATTCCGGTGACTTACGTGCCTGCGCGTAATACGGTGTTTCTGTCCCTGGCATTGGGCTGGGCTGAAGTGCTTGGCGCGCGTGACATCTTTATCGGCGTCAATGCGGTGGATTACTCCGGTTACCCGGACTGCCGACCCGAGTTCATTGAGTCCTTTGAACGCATGGCCAATCTGGCGACCAAAGCTGGTGTGGAAGGGAATGGTTTCCGGATTCAGGCGCCACTGCAAAACCTCAGCAAGGCGCAAATCGTTCAGGCCGGCGTGAAGCTTGGCGTGGACTACGGCCTCACCGTTTCTTGCTATCAGGCCGACGACAACGGCCGTGCGTGCGGCAAATGCGACAGCTGCCGACTGCGTGCGGAAGGCTTCGCGGCAGCCGGAATCAGCGACCCAACACCTTATTTTTGATTTATTTCAAAATAGGTGTTGAATAGTCCTTAAAAATCAGTATTATACGCGCCACCACACAGCGGGTCGTTAGCTCAGTTGGTAGAGCAGTTGGCTTTTAACCAATTGGTCGTAGGTTCGAATCCCACACGACCCACCATTTTCAAGCAGTTTTAAAAGTCTGGAAGGCCCACGAAAGTGAGGATTTCCGGATTTTTTTTTGCCTGCGATTTAGTGCTGTCCCGAAGCTGCACCGCGTAACGCAGGTCAAAATCATCTTTTGCATCCACTGGATATTCTGTAGCCTTGCCCAGCTTCAACGCTGTCCGTGCCTGATGAATACTCACTTTCCCGGCGGTACCCTGTAGGGTCCGGAGCCGGGTGTATACTCGACTTTCGCGCGAATGCGCTTGCAGGTCTTGCGAACATGACGCAAATTTCCGAACGCCTTCTGGTTCAAGCCCACCTCGACGCCAAGCAGCCCAAGCCGCTGACCGCCGACGAAGAGGCCTATTACCGTGCTGCTATCGCTGCCGAGCTCAAGGCTCAGGACGCGGTGCTGGTTGCCCACTTCTATTGCGATCCGATCATTCAGGCTCTGGCCGAAGAAACCGGTGGCTGTGTTTCCGATTCGCTGGAGATGGCCCGTTTCGGCAACGCTCATCCGGCCAAGACCGTGGTGGTCGCCGGGGTGAAATTCATGGGCGAGACGGCCAAAATCCTCAACCCCGAAAAACGCATCCTGATGCCGACCCTGGAAGCGACCTGCTCGCTGGACCTGGGTTGCCCGGTTGATGAGTTCTCCGCGTTCTGCGATCAGCACCCGGAGCGAACGGTGGTGGTTTACGCCAACACCTCCGCGGCGGTTAAAGCCCGGGCCGACTGGGTCGTGACTTCCAGCTGTGCGCTGGAGATCGTCGAAAGCCTGATGGATAACGGCGAGACCATCATCTGGGGCCCGGACAAGCATTTGGGCACCTACATTCAGCGCCAGACCGGTGCCGACATGTTGCTGTGGGACGGTGCCTGCATCGTTCACGAAGAGTTCAAGTCCAAGCAGCTTGAGGACATGAAGGCGCTGTATCCGGATGCGGCGATTCTGGTGCACCCGGAGTCGCCGACATCGGTGATCGAGTTGGCGGACGCCGTTGGTTCTACCAGTCAATTGATCGCGGCGGCACAGAGCCTGCCGAACAAAACCCTGATCGTCGCCACTGATCGTGGCATCTTCTACAAGATGCAGCAGTTGTGTCCGGACAAGGTGTTTATTGAAGCGCCAACGGCCGGTAACGGCGCGGCATGCCGCAGTTGCGCGCATTGCCCGTGGATGGCGATGAACACCCTTGAGCGCACGCTGAAGAGCTTGAAGGAAGGGGCGAACGAGATCTTTGTTGATCCGGCGTTGATTCCGCAGGCCATTCGGCCGCTGAAGCGGATGCTGGACTTTACTCAGGCTGCGCGGATGAAGTTGGCTGGCAACGCTTAAGGGCAAGATCAAAAGATCGCAGTCTTCGGCAGCTCCTACATGAGCTGGTGAAGGCTGCGATCTTTTTTATGGGCGTTACTTTTGTTTCTTTGGAATGCGTACTAGCTGGGTATTGGAATACATGTCATGCCAGCTGCGCTTCTGCTTGTCGAGCAGTGACCAGGCGAACCCGAGGCCAACGCACAGCAGCGATGCGATTGATACCACAAAGCGCAGCAACGCTTGCCACAGGCTGATGGATGAACCATCGGCGTTCTGCACGCGAACGCCCCAGACCTGCATGCCCAACGTCTGACCCGTGTGGGTCCAGAACTTGGCGAAGAAGCCGAAGAGCACGAACAGCAAAACCGTCGAGAGCAGCGGATCACCGTCGAGTGCGCCAGCTTCAGTGAGGGCGCGCATTTTGTCTTCCCCGATGATCGCCATCTGGATCATCTTGTAGATGCCGCTGGTGACGATCAGCAGGGCGGTGCACAGCAAGAAATCATAAAACATCGCTGCCAGGCGACGACCCAGGCCAACGGCGGGGAAGTCGCCCTGGGGTTTGAGCAGGTGTTTCGACATGGCAGCCTCTGGGCGAAAAAGAAGCCATTTTACGGATTTACGCGCACAAAAAAGCCCCTGATGTCAGCATCAGGGGCTTTTTCGTTACAGAAGATTAGGCTTCTGCTTGTACTTCGTCAGCCTGCATGCCTTTCTGGCCTTGCACAGCAACGAAAGTCACTTTCTGGCCTTCTTTCAGGCTCTTGAAACCGTTGCCCTGAATAGCGCGGAAATGCACGAACAGATCCGGACCGCTTTCTGGAGTGATAAAACCAAAACCTTTCTCGTCGTTAAACCACTTGACGGTACCGCTCTGACGTTGGGACATTTCTTATTTCCTTTGACGCTAAAATTAATGACAGTCTCTTTCTCATGAAAGAGTACTGGGGCTGGTTGCAGGAGAGTAAGAAGACGTCGAACGGGATGTAGCTAACTTGTAGGCTACTGCCCAGGTCACGATTCCAAGCGACCCATGCAAACACAGTGAACAAACTCTACGCCAACTACGGGAGAAAAAACAAGCCCCTGCGCAGGCCCGGATTTGCTTAGGTTGGTGGCAGTTTTTCAGGCTTGGGTGGCAGCTTATTCGATAGACTTGTTCAAATGTTTTCGAACGTTATAAGCAAAGTTCATAATCGAAGCTTAGAGCCAAACGATGCACTATTTTATGGCGGTTGCGTTACACATTAGTGCACTGTTAACGCAACCGCGTTACTTATAGGAACAGTCAATCAGCCACGATAGTAGCGTTGTGGAACAAATGGCATTTTGCTTACAAGCAAAGGCACCTTTTTCCCACGAACAATTGCCCAAACCGGTGTATCGATAGCGATATAAGCGCTGTCGAGGTAACCCATGGCCAGAGGTCCGCCCAAGGTCGGGCCGAAACCGCCGCTGCAGACGGTGCCGATGATCTCGCCAGCGTCGTTGACGATCTCTGCGCCTTCGCGCACCGGGGTGCGTTCCTGCGGCAACAGGCCGACACGTTTGCGGCTGACGCCACCCTGTTGGTGAGCGAATACGGTTTCTGCGCCAGGGAAGCCACCGGCACGCGCGCCGTCGGCACGACGTGGCTTGGAGATGGCCCACAACAGGCTGGCTTCGATGGGTGTGGTGTCGGTGTTCATGTCGTGGCCGTACAGGCAGAGGCCGGCTTCCAGGCGCAGGGAGTCGCGTGCGCCAAGGCCGATGGCTTCCACTTCCGGTTCGGCCAGCAGGGCACGGGCCAGGGCTTCGGCGCTGGCGGCCGGTACGGAAATTTCGTAACCGTCTTCACCGGTGTAGCCCGAGCGGCTGACAAAACAGTCCACACCCAGCAACTTCACTCGAGCGAACTGCATGAAGGTCATCTTCGCCACTTCTGGCGCCAGACGGGCCAGTACCGTGACCGCCGCCGGGCCTTGCAGGGCGAGCAATGCGCGCTCTTCGAACAGCGGCTCAATGGTGCACTGGTCGCCAATGTATTTGCGCAGGTGTGCCAGATCCTGGTCCTTGCAGGCGGCGTTGCCCACCAGGAACAGTTCGTCGTTACCCAGGTTGGCGACCATCAGGTCGTCGAGGATGCCGCCGGTTTCGTTGGTGAACATCGCATAGCGCTGCATGCCCACCGGCAGATCGATGATGTCTACCGGTACCAGCGTTTCCAGGGCCTTGGCGGCATTGGCGCCGGTCAGGCGGATCTGGCCCATGTGCGAGACATCGAACAGTCCGGCCTGGTCGCGGGTGTGCTGGTGTTCTTTCATCACGCCCAATGGGTATTGCACCGGCATGTCGTAGCCGGCGAACGGCACCATGCGCGCGCCAAGTTCGATGTGTAGGGCGTGCAACGGGGTTTTCAACAGTTGTTCGGTGGACATATTCAGCTCCTGAAAATGATGCAGATGCAGGTGAGCGCATCAGCACTCGATAATGTTGACCGCCAAACCGCCACGGGCGGTTTCCTTGTATTTGCTTTTCATGTCGGCGCCGGTCTGGCGCATGGTGCGGATGACCTTGTCGAGCGAGACGAAATGGTGCCCGTCGCCCCGCATGGCCATGCGTACCGCGTTGATGGCCTTGACCGAGCCCATGGCGTTGCGCTCGATGCAAGGGACTTGCACCAGCCCGCCTATCGGGTCGCAGGTCAGACCGAGGTTGTGTTCCATGCCGATTTCCGCAGCGTTTTCCACTTGCTGCACAGTGCCGCCAAGCACTTCGCACAAGGCGCCGGCGGCCATGGAGCAGGCCACGCCAACTTCACCCTGACAGCCGACTTCGGCGCCGGAAATCGAGGCGTTTTCCTTGTACAAAATCCCGATGGCTGCGGCGGTCAGCAGAAAGCGCACCACGCCGTCATCGTTCGCGCCGGGGATAAAGCGCATGTAGTAATGCATCACCGCTGGAATGATCCCGGCCGCACCGTTGGTGGGTGCAGTCACCACGCGTCCACCGTTGGCGTTTTCTTCGTTGACGGCCAGGGCGTACAGGTTCACCCAGTCGAGCACTGACAGCGGGTCGCGCAAGGACGATTCCGGGTTGCTGCACAACTGACGATGCAACGCGGCAGCGCGGCGTTTTACCTTCAAGCCGCCGGGCAGGATGCCTTCGTTGCGGCAGCCTGCGGCGACGCAGTCCTGCATCACTTGCCAGATTTTCAACAGGCCGGCGCGGGTTTCCGCTTCCGGGCGCCAGGCACTTTCGTTGGTCAGCATCACCTGGCTGATGGACAGGCCATAGGTGGTGCAGTGAGCGAGCAGGTCCTTGGCGCTTTTGAACGGAAAGGTCAGGGGCGTGGCGTCTTCGACGATGCGGTCGGCGCCAGCGGCGTCCTCATCGACGACAAACCCGCCGCCGACCGAGTAATACTCGCGGCTGCGGATTTGCAGGCCTGCCGCGTCGAACGCGCGGAAGATCATGCCGTTGGGGTGATAAGCCAACGGTTTGCGAATCATCGCCAGGTGTTCTTTCTCATTGAACGCAATGCTGTGTTCGCCGAGCAGGTTCAAACGTCCGTTACCGCGAATCTCTTGCAGACGGGCGGCGACGGTTTCGGTGTCCACGGTGTCCGGGTGTTCGCCTTCGAGGCCGAGCAGCACAGCCTTGTCGCTGCCGTGGCCCTTGCCGGTGGCGCCGAGCGAGCCGTAGAGCTCGACTTTGACGCAGGTAGTGGCGGTCAGCAGTCCTTCACGGCGCAAACCTTCGGCGAAACGCGCGGCGGCGCGCATCGGGCCGACGGTGTGAGAGCTGGAGGGGCCGATGCCAATCTTGAACAGGTCGAACACGCTTAACGACATGGTTGTTCTCCGGTTTCTTGTTATAGGAATTGGCGAGAATCTTTTGACTGAATGCGGTCCTGTAGGAGCTGGCTTGCTAGCGATGGCATCACCTCGGTGGAAATGATGCACCGCGTTGATGCCATCGCTAGCAAGCCAGCTCCTACAGGTTTTGTGGCGTTCTTGCGAGGGCGGACATGCCGCCCCCTTTGGTTTAAGCGTAGCTTTCGATCGACGGGCAGGCGCAGACCAGGTTGCGATCGCCGAAGACGTTGTCGACGCGACCGACCGGCGGCCAGTATTTGCCTTCGATCAGCGAAGCAACCGGATAAACCGCTTGCTCGCGGCTGTATGGGTGAGTCCACTCGCCGACGATTTCCGCCGCGGTGTGCGGAGCGTTTTTCAGCGGGTTGTCGTCCTTGTCCAGCGTGCCGTTTTCCACCGCGCGGATTTCTTCGCGGATGCGGATCATGGCGTCGCAGAAGCGGTCCAGTTCTTCCTTGGATTCGCTTTCGGTCGGCTCGATCATCAAGGTGCCGGCCACCGGGAACGACATGGTCGGGGCGTGGAAGCCGAAGTCGATCAGGCGCTTGGCGACGTCATCGACGCTGATGCCGCTGCTGTCTTTCAGTGGACGCAAATCGAGAATGCACTCGTGCGCCACCAGGCCGTTGCTGCCGGTGTACAGCACGGGGTAGTGCTCTTCGAGGCGGCGGGAAATGTAGTTGGCGTTGAGGATCGCCAGCTGCGAAGCGCGCTTCAGACCGGCGCCGCCCATCATGCGGATGTACATCCAGGTGATCGGCAAAATGCTCGCGCTGCCGAACGGCGCGGCACACACCGCGCCTTCCTTGCGCGCCATCTGAGCGTGGCCCGGCAGGAACGGCGTCAGGTGCGATTTCACGCCGATCGGGCCGACGCCCGGGCCGCCACCGCCGTGCGGAATGCAGAAAGTCTTGTGCAGGTTCAGGTGGCTCACGTCGCCGCCGAACTTGCCCGGCGCACAGAGGCCGACCATGGCGTTCATGTTGGCGCCGTCGATGTACACCTGGCCGCCGTGGTCATGAATGATGCCGCAGATTTCGCGGATGCCTTCTTCGAACACGCCGTGGGTCGACGGGTAGGTGATCATCAGCGCGGCGAGGTGTTCGCGGTGCTCGATGGCCTTGGCGCGCAGGTCTTCGATGTCGACGTTGCCACGGGCATCGCACGCGGTGACGACCACGCGCATGCCAGCCATTTGTGCGGTGGCCGGGTTGGTGCCGTGGGCCGAGGATGGGATCAGGCAGATGTCGCGACGGTCTTCGCCACGGCTCTGGTGGTAGGCGCGGATGGCCAGCAGACCGGCGTATTCGCCTTGCGAACCGGCGTTCGGTTGCAGCGAGATCGAGTCGTAACCAGTCGCGGCGCAGAGCATCGCTTCCAGTTCATCGGTCAGTTGCTGGTAACCGGCGCTTTGCTCGGCCGGGGCGAACGGGTGCAGCGCACCGAATTCGGCCCAGGTCACCGGGATCATTTCGCTGGCGGCGTTGAGTTTCATGGTGCACGAACCCAGCGGGATCATGGTGCGGTCCAGCGCCAGGTCCTTGTCCGCCAGTTTGCGCAGGTAGCGCATCAGCTCGGTTTCCGAGTGATAGCGGTTGAACACCGGGTGGCTGAGGATCGGCGATTGGCGAACCAGCGCGGCAGGGATGGTGCTGGTGACGGAAGCGGCGAGGGCGGCGAAGTCCGGCAGCGCTTTGCCATTGGCGAACAAGGCCCACAGGGTTTCGATGTCGGCCTGGGTGCTGGTTTCGTCGAGGGACAGGCCCACACGTTCGCCATCGACCACGCGCAGGTTGATCTGCTGGGCATGGGCCTGCTCGTGCAACGCGGCGGTGTTGGCGCCGGTGTTCAGGGTCAGGGTGTCGAAGAAGTTTGCTTGCTCGACGCTCAAGCCCAGAGCGGTCAAGCCTTGGGCCAGAATCGCGGTCAGGTGATGCACGCGGTTGGCAATCTGCGTCAGGCCTTTCGGGCCGTGGTACACGGCGTACATGCTGGCGATGTTGGCCAGCAATACCTGCGCGGTGCAGATGTTCGACGTGGCCTTCTCGCGGCGGATGTGTTGCTCGCGGGTCTGCATCGCCAGGCGCAATGCAGGCTTGCCGAAACGGTCGACGGAGACACCGACCAGACGGCCTGGCATGTCACGCTTGAACGCATCCTTGGTGGAGAAATACGCCGCGTGCGGACCACCGAAGCCCAGCGGCACGCCGAAGCGTTGCGCGCTGCCGATGGCCACGTCGGCGCCGAACTCGCCCGGCGGGGTCAGCACGGTCAGGGCCAGCAGGTCGGCGGCCACCGCGACCAGCGCGTTGGCAGCGTGGAAACGCTCGGTCAGTTCGCGGTAGTCGAACACGTCACCGTTGCTCGCCGGGTATTGCAGCAGGGCGCCGAAGAATGGCGTCACGTCTGTCAGTTCGCGCTCGTCGCCGACCACCACGTCGATGCCCAACGGCTCGGCACGGGTGCGCAGCACGTCGAGGGTTTGCGGGTGGCAATGCACGGAAGCGAAGAACTGGTGGCTGCCCTTGTTCTTGCTCAGGCGCTTGCAGAAGGTCATGGCTTCGGCGGCGGCGGTGGCTTCGTCCAACAGCGAGGCGTTGGCGATTGGCAGACCGGTGAGGTCGCTGATCAGGGTCTGGAAGTTCAGCAGCGCTTCGAGACGGCCCTGGGAAATTTCTGGCTGATACGGGGTGTAAGCCGTGTACCAGGCCGGGTTTTCCAGCAGGTTGCGCAGGATCGGCGACGGCGTGTGGGTGCCGTAGTAGCCCTGGCCGATGAAAGTCTTGAACAGTTGGTTTTTGCCGGCGATGCCTTTGATCATCGCCAGCGCGTCGGCTTCGCTCAAGCCGTCTTCGAGGCCGAGCACGCTGGTGCCCTTGATGCTGTCCGGAATCACGCTGGCGCTCAGGGCTTCCAGGGAGTCGAAGCCGAGGCTGTTGAGCATGGCTTGCTCGTCACCGGCACGCGGGCCGATGTGGCGGGCGATGAATTCGTTGGCGGTGGTCAAATTGATCTGGGTCATGTCAGTGCTCCTCAGGCTTCGGCGTTGGCTTTGATCAGACGGTCGTAGGCGTCCTGATCGAGCAGTTTGGCGACAGCCGAAGCGTCGGCTGGCTGGAAGCGGAAGAACCAGCCTTCACCCAGCGGATCTTCGTTGACCAGTTCCGGGGAGCTGTCCAGCGCCGGGTTCACTTCCAGTACGTCCCCGTCGAGCGGCATGTACACGCCGCTGGCGGCTTTTACCGATTCCACGGTGGCTGCTTCAGCGCCTTTTTCGTAGGACTGCAGCTCAGGCAGTTGTACGAAAACCACGTCGCCCAATGCGTTCTGCGCGAAAGCGGTGATGCCGACGGTGACGCTGCCGTCAGCTTCGGTGCGCAGCCATTCGTGATCTTCAGTAAAACGCAATTCGCTCATGGAAACTCCTAAGGGGGCCAGACTCGTCTGGTGGACGCTGTTGAATGCTAGGGCAAGAAAGCCCGGGTATGACGGACTACATAGCAAGAACGCGGCCAATGTATTTTTTGTCTTATAAAACAATTAGTTACTGTGTTTTGTGAGCTATTGAAAATTGCCCGCTGTAGCGAAATCGATACGGCCATGACCGGAGAAGAAAGCTGAGGTGGATCAAAGCCTTGCACAGCCGTGATCGGGGAGGGGTGTAGCGATATCGTTCCGCTGTAGCGCTTTCAGTACAGCTGGAGGTCGCTTTTAAGACGATTATTGACTGAAAACCCGAGCTGTAGGAGCCGGCTCCTACAGGTCGGGGTGGTCTTTAGAAAGGCATCGCCAGCAAGCCGGCTCCTACAAGTGCGAGGCGTTCGTCAGAATGTGGTCACGGCTTGTTGGGAATGCCGTACTTACGAAGTCGATGAGCGATGGCCGTGTGGGAGGTTTGCAGGCGGCTGGCGAGTTGCCGGGTGGAGGGGTAGCTGACGTAGAGTTTTTCCAGCAGGGTTTTCTCGAACTCTTCCATGGCCTGTTCCAGACTGTCGACGTCGTGGTCGCCTTGGCGCGCGACAGAGGTGCCGGCGATGTCGAGATCGCCGATGTCCACCAGGCTACTTTCACAAATGGCCGCGGCGCGGAAAATCACGTTTTGCAGTTGCCGCACGTTGCCAGGCCAGCGGTTGCCGAGCAGGGCCGGATAAGTGCCCGGCGCGAGGCGACAGACCGGGCGCTGGATCTGCGCGCACGCCTGCTGCATGAAGTAACGGGCCAGCAGCAGGATGTCCTGGCCACGCTCGCGCAGTGGCGGTACTTCGACGTTGAGCACGTTGAGGCGATAGAACAGGTCTTCGCGAAACAACCCTTCGCTGACCATTTTTTCCAGGTCGCGGTGGGTCGCGCTGAGAATGCGTACGTTGACCTTCACTTCACGATCACCGCCGACCCGACGGAAGCTGCCGTCGTTGAGAAAACGCAGCAACTTGGCCTGCAAATACGGCGACATCTCACCGATCTCATCGAGAAACACTGTGCCCTGGTTGGCCAGTTCCATCAGCCCCGGTTTACCGCCTCGTTGTGCACCGGTGAAGGCACCGGGGGCGTAGCCGAAAAGTTCGCTTTCGGCGAGGTTCTCCGGCAATGCTGCACAGTTCAATGCCAGAAATGGCGAGTTGTGCCGCGCGCTGCTGGCATGGCAGGCTCGTGCCACCAACTCCTTGCCGGTGCCGGTTTCACCCTGGATCAGCAGCGGCGCATCAAGGGCCGCCACCCGTTGCGCGCGAACCTTGAGCGTGCGGATGACCGGCGACTCGCCCAGCAGCGCATCGAACCCTTCGGCGTGATCGTGGTGCAGGGCCGAGAGGCGTTCACCGATGCGATTGGGTTGATACAGAGTCAGCAGGGCGCCGGCGTCGGTAATTGGCGTGGCGTCCAGCAGTAGCGTCTGGCCGTTGACGGTCACTTCCCGCAGCGGCAAGCGAAAACCCTGTTCGAGCAACGCGTCGAGCAGTGCCGGGTCGGCGAACAGGTCGGCGACGCTTTCACCCGCCGGCTCACGGCCATACAGGGCGATCAACGCCGGGTTGGCCAGCAACACTTTGCCGGCGCTGTCCAGCGCCAGCACCGGGTCGGTCATGGCTGCGAGCAACGCGTCGAGCTGCAAGTGCCGGCGTTGGCCGGGCAGGATGTCGACCACGGTCATCGCCTGCACGCCCCGCACGCTCAGCAGCGCATCGCGCAGTTCTTCGAGGACTTCCGGGCTCAGGGTCGGCGCGTCGATATAAACGTTCGGCGGAACCATTTCCACCGCATCCAGATTGAGGTTGCGCCCTCCGAGCAGGGCCAGGACTTCCTGGGTGATACCGACGCGGTCGATGAAGCTGACGTGGATACGCATGGGGCGGTTTCGGGTTCTGGAGTGCGGAGGGTGGCAAGTATGCCTTGGAGCAGGGGGTAAGGTGAAATCCAGCGCAGGACTTCAGGCCAACGATGATCCCTGTGGTAGCGGGCTTGCCCGCGATGACGGTGGCAGATCCGGCATTGATGTGACAGATGTACCGCTATCGCGGGCAAGCCCGCTCCCACAGGGATTTGTGACTGACCACAGAATGTGTGTTCGGGTTACTCGAAGTGCTCGGGGTTTACCGGATCGCCGGATTTCATATCCAACTGCTTCCGGATGTCCTCGAACATCAAATCGTAATGCTTGTGGACCGAGCCAATCTGGCTGTGTGACTTCGGAATTCCGTACTTCTCGGCAATTCTTGTCACATCCCTGGCGAAGTTGTAGGCCTCCTCCTTGGGCAGGAAGAAGGGTTCTGAGATGTCCTTGCCCTGAATGCTGCCATGCATGGTGAACAGGATGCCCTTTTCCCCTTTGTCGTTCTTGCTGACTTCATAGTCGAGGTGCACGTTGTAGTTGACATCATCCGGGGTCAGCGCATGACGTTCGATGTGCAAGTGACCCGGCTCAAACTGTGCCATAGACGTCTCTCCCTACAAGTAAGTAATGCCAGGTGTCGCGGTGCTGATGCGCGTGCCGGCCTTGCCCTGGACGATCGCTTCGATGTCCGCGAGTGAGCCGATCACCGCGACCTTTCCAGTATGGCGCGCGAATTCGCAGGCTGCCTGCACCTTCGGTCCCATGGAACCGGCGGCAAAGCCGAGTTTTTCCATTTCGTCCGGGTGAGCCTGGGCGATGGCTTTCTGCGATGGTTTGCCGTAGTCGATAAACGCGGCGCTGACATCAGTGGCAATCACCAGCAGATCGGCTTCAAGCTGTTCGGCCAGCAGCGCCGAGCACAGGTCTTTGTCGATCACTGCTTCGACGCCTTCGAGTTTACCGGGGGCGGTGTACATGGTCGGGATGCCGCCACCGCCGGCGCAGATCACGATGCTGCTTTTTTCCAGCAGCCACTTGATCGGGCGAATCTCGAAGATGCGTTTCGGTTTCGGGCTGGCGACCACGCGACGATATTTGTCGCCGTCCGGGGCAATTGCCCAGCCTTTTTCGGCCGCGAGTTTTTCGGCCTCGTCCTTGCTGTAGACCGGGCCGATGGGTTTGGTCGGATTCTTGAAGGCCGGGTCGTTGGCGTCGACTTCGACTTGGGTCAGCAGGGTGGCGAAGGGCACTTCGAAGTCCAGCAAGTTGCCCAGTTCCTGTTCGATGATGTAACCGATCATGCCTTCGGTTTCGGCGCCGAGCACGTCCAGCGGATAAGGCGACACCGAGGTGTAGGCCGCCGCTTGCAGCGACAGCAGGCCGACTTGGGGGCCATTGCCGTGGGCGATGACCAGTTGGTTGCCGGAGTGGATCTTGGCGATCTGCTCGGTGGCGATCCGGATGTTGGCGCGCTGGTTGTCAGCGGTCATCGGTTCACCCCGGCGAAGCAGGGCGTTCCCGCCCAGAGCAACGACGATACGCATGGTGCATGTCCTTCTAAAAGAGAGGTAAGCGGGCCTGTGGGAGCTTGCTTGCCAGCGATGGCCGCACCTCGGTGATTCTGATAAACCGCGGTGATCCCATCGCTGGCAAGCCAGCTCCCACAAGGGGCCGCGTCAGCCGTTACAGGTCAGCCAGCGTCGACACCAGAATCGCCTTGATCGTGTGCATGCGGTTTTCCGCTTGCTCGAAGGCGATGCAGGCCGGCGACTCGAACACGTCATCGGTCACTTCGATGCCGTTTTTAAGGTTCGGGTACTGCTCGGCGATCTGCTTGCCGATTTTGGTGTCGCTGTTGTGGAACGCCGGCAGGCAGTGCATGAACTTGGTGCGTGGGTTGCCGGTGGCTTTCATCAGTTCGGCGTTGACCTGATATGGCAGCAATTGCTGGATGCGTTCGGCCCAGGCTTCGACCGGCTCACCCATGGACACCCAGACGTCGGTGTGGATGAAGTCCACGCCTTTGACCGCCGCTTTCGGGTCTTCGGTCAGCGTGATGCGCGCGCCGCTCTCTTCAGCGTATTTTTTGCAGCGCGCGACCAGGTCGTCCAGCGGCCACAGGGCTTTCGGTGCACAGATGCGCACGTCCATGCCAAGTTTGGCGCCGATCAGCAATAGCGAGTTGCCCATGTTGTTGCGCGCATCGCCGAGGTAGACGTAGCTGATTTCGTGGATCGGCTTGTCGGCGTTCTCACGCATGGTCAGCACGTCGGCGATCATTTGCGTCGGGTGATATTCATCGGTCAGGCCGTTGAACACCGGCACGCCAGCGAACTTGGCCAGTTCTTCGACGATTTCCTGTTTGAAGCCACGGTACTCGATGGCGTCGTACATGCGCCCGAGCACGCGGGCGGTGTCTTTCATGCTTTCCTTGTGGCCGATCTGCGAGGAGTTCGGGTCGATGTAGGTGACGTTGGCGCCCTGGTCATAGGCGGCGACTTCGAAGGCACAACGGGTGCGGGTCGAGGTTTTTTCGAAAATCAGGGCAATGTTGTTGCCTTTGAGGTGTTGCTGCTCGGTGCCGGTGTACTTGGCGCGTTTGAGATCGCGGGAGAGGTCGAGCAGGTAGCGCAATTCGCGAGGGGTGTGATGTTCCAGGCTCAGCAGATTGCGGTTATGAATATTGAACGCCATTTTGGATCTCCTAAGTTGTCGGTTATCCCCTTGGCCGCGCATGCCGTGGGGTAGACGGCAGCGCGGGCCAAGGCTGTCAGGTTAGTAGTCGATCGGATCGCGGATGATCGGGCAGGTCATGCAATGGCCGCCGCCACGACCGCGGCCGAGTTCGCCGGCGCTGATGGTGATGACTTCCACCCCGGCCTTGCGCAGCAGGGTGTTGGTGTAGGTGTTGCGGTCGTAGCCGATGACCACGCCGGGTTCCACGGCCACCACGTTGTTACCGTCGTCCCATTGCTCGCGTTCGGCGGCGAAGCTGTTGCCACCGGTTTCGACGACGCGCAGGGCTTTGAGGTTGAGGGCCTTGGCCACGGTGTCGAGGAAGTTGGTTTCTTCGCGACGGATGTCGATGCCGCCCGGTTTGCTTTCGTCCGGGCGCAGGGTGAAGGCGACAATCTGGTTCACCACTTCCGGGAAGATGGTCACCAAATCGCGGTCGCAGAAACTGAACACGGTGTCCAGGTGCATCGCCGCGCGGGATTTCGGCAGGCCGGCGACGATGACTTTTTCCACGGCTTTTTTCTGGAACAGATTCACCGCCAGTTGAGCAATGGCCTGGCGAGAAGAGCGTTCGCCCATGCCGATCAATACCACGCCGTTGCCGATCGGCATTACGTCGCCACCCTCAAGGGTGGAGTTACCGTGGTCCCTGTCCGGGTCGCCATACCAGATTTCGAATTCGGCGTTGGTGAATTGCGGATGGAACTTGTAGATGGCGGTGGTCAGCAGGGTTTCCTGGCGGCGCGCCGGCCAGTACATCGGGTTGAGGGTGACGCCACCGTAGATCCAGCAGGTGGTATCACGGGTGAACTGGGTGTTGGGCAGCGGCGGCAGAATGAAGCTTGTATGGCCGAGGAAACCGCGGAACATCTCGATGGCCTTGCCGCCGAAACTGGTGGGCAGATCGTCACCCGACACGCCGCCGATCAGGAACTCGGCGATGTGTCGCGGTTCCAGGCTGCGCAGCCACGAACTGGTTTCATTGATCAGGCCCAGGCCCACCGAATCGGGGGTGATCTTGCGTTCGAGGATCCAGTCCAGGGCTTCGGGGATGGCGACGATGTCGGTCAGCAGGTTGTGCATTTCCAGCACGTCGATGTTGCGTTCACGCATTTTAGTGACGAAATCGAAATGGTCGCGCTTGGCCTGGGCCACCCACAGCACATCGTCGAAAAGCAATTCGTCGCAGTTGTTCGGGGTCAGCCTCTGATGGGCGAGGCCGGGGGAGCAAACCATGACTTTGCGCAGTTTGCCGGCTTCGGAATGGACGCCGTACTTAACTTTTTCCGTGGTCATTTCAGTGAACCTCCAGATGGCAAAACAGTCGTGTTACAGGGTCAGGAAGCCGTCGTAGAGGCCGTAGGCCGCCACCAGGGCGCCGACGACCACCAAGGCGAAAATCAGCTTCTCGACATTGGTGAAAACCGGTTTGTTGAGTTCCAGCTTGGCCTTGGCGAACAGGATCGCGCCGGGGGCATAAAGCAGTGCCGAAAGCAGCAGGTATTTGATGCCGCCGGCGTACAGCAGCCAGACCGCGTAGATCAGCGCCACGGCGCCAATGATCAGATCCTTCTGCCGATCACCCGCCGCACCTTCGTAGGTTTCGCCGCGAGCTGCCAACAGCAGGGCATAGGCTGCCGACCACAGGTAAGGCACCAGGATCATTGAAGTGGCGAGGTAGATAAGCGACAGGTAAGTGCTGGCCGAAAACAGCGTGATGACCAGAAATATCTGGACCATGGCGTTGGTCAGCCAGAGGGCGTTGACCGGCACCTGGTTGGCGTTTTCCTTGCGCAGGAACGCGGGCATGGTGTGGTCCTTGGCGGCGGCGAACATGATCTCCGCGCACAGCAGCACCCACGACAACAGTGCACCCAGCAGCGAAATGATCAGACCAACGCTGATCAGCACGGCCCCCCATTTGCCGACCACATGCTCCAGCACGGCGGCCATCGACGGGTTCTGCAGCTTGGCCAGTTCCGGTTGGGTCAGGATGCCCAGCGACAGCACGTTCACCAGCACCAGAATCAGCAACACGGAGATAAAACCGATCACCGTGGCTTTACCCACATCACTGCGTTTTTCAGCACGGGCCGAGAAAATGCTCGCGCCTTCGATGCCGATGAACACCCACACGGTGACCAGCATCATGTTGCGCACCTGGTCCATCACGCTGCCCAGGTCGGGGTTTTTCAGGCCCCAGATATCGGCAGTGAAGATGTCCAGTTTGAAGGCGAATACGGCAATCAGGATGAACAGCACCAGCGGCACGATCTTGGCCACGGTGGTGACCAGGTTGATGAACGCCGCTTCCTTGATCCCCCGCAGCACGAGCAAATGCACGGCCCACAACAACACCGACGCGCCGATCACGGCGGCTACCGTGTTGCCTTCGCCGAAGATCGGGAAAAAATAACCGAGGGTGCTGAACAGCAAAACGAAGTAGCCAACGTTCCCCAGCCAGGCACTGATCCAGTACCCCCAAGCGGATGAGAAACCCATGTAATCGCCGAAACCGGCCTTGGCGTAGGCGTAGACCCCGCCGTCCAGGTCAGGCTTGCGGTTGGCCAGGGTCTGGAACACAAACGCGAGGGTAAGCATGCCGACAGCGGTGATCGCCCAACCAATCAGAATGGCGCCGACGTCAGCACTGGCCGCCATGTTTTGCGGCAGCGAAAAGATACCGCCGCCAATCATTGAACCGACGACTAATGCAACCAGCGCGCCGAGTTTCAGTTTTCCGGGAGCTTCAGACATTGCATGACTCCATTGCAGGAGAAGTGAGACGACACACTAAATCCGCCAGCCCTTCAGTCGGCTGACCTGGATCAGTGCATGTCTACATTCCGTTGTTAATAACTGAAAGAGTAGCTCGCACAACATTACTGCCCGTATTGCCTGTTCTAGAGACGTTATTGAATTTTTGTTGAAACTTTTTCGCATTCCCTGCGACTTATGAAGCTAGTTCGTTTTGGCCAATGCGCAAATTTTCCTGGTGGGTTGTAAGAACCAAATTTGCTTATGGATTGCCCTGTATAAAGCGAATGAATATATCGATGTCTGCAGTGATGATTTTGGTAATAAAAATGTCGTTTGTTGGCGTTATTCAGTAAACGTCATTACGCTTCATCCGTAAGTTAACGCCGGTTATGTGACGATCTCGCGGCGACTGCCGCCCCTTGGGAATGGAGACGCAGCCATGTCGCAATCGACGCAAAAACTTCGCCTGAGCGCACTGATCGCCCTGGTGGTGGGGTCGATGATTGGGGGCGGGATCTTTTCCCTGCCGCAGAACATGGCGGCCAAAGCCGATGCCGGTGCGATATTGATTGGCTGGGCGATCACTGCCGTCGGCATGCTCACCCTGGCGTTTGTGTTCCAGACACTGGCCAATCGCAAACCGGAACTGGACTCGGGCGTGTACGCCTACGCCAAGGCCGGTTTTGGCAATTACATGGGTTTCTCGTCAGCCTGGGGTTACTGGATCAGTGCCTGGCTGGGGAATGTCGGCTACTTCGTCCTGCTGTTCAGCACCCTGGGTTTTTTCTTTCCGGTCTTTGGCGAAGGCAACACACCGATTGCCATCGCCTGTGCATCGGTGTTGCTCTGGACCGTGCATTTTGTAGTGATGCGCGGGATCAAGGAGGCGGCGTTCATCAATCTGCTGACGACCGTGGCCAAGATCGTCCCGCTGATCCTGTTCATCGTCATCGCGGCAGTGGCGTTCAAGGCGGACATCTTCACCCGGGACATCTGGGGCCGCAGTAACCCGAGTTTCGGCAGCGTGATGGACCAGGTGCGCAACATGATGCTGGTGACGGTGTTCGTCTTCATCGGCATCGAAGGCGCCAGTGTCTATTCAGCGCGGGCGCAGAAGCGTTCGGACGTGGGCCGGGCGACGGTGATCGGTTTTCTCGGGGTACTGGCGCTGCTGGTGCTGGTGAATGTGCTGTCGCTGGGCATCATGAGCCAGCCGGAACTGGCCAGCTTGCAGAACCCGTCGCTGGCCTCGGTGCTGGAACATATCGTCGGCCCGTGGGGCGCTTTGCTGATCAGCGTTGGCCTGGCGATTTCACTGTTGGGTGCCTTGTTGTCATGGGCGCTGCTGTGCGCCGAAATCCTCTTCGCCACGGCGAAAGACAAGACCATGCCAGCGTTCCTGACCAAGGAAAACGCCAACCATGTGCCGGTCAATGCGTTGTGGCTGACCAACACGATGATCCAGCTGTTCTTGTTGATCACGCTGTTTTCCGCCGGCACCTACACCAGCCTGATTTACCTTGCGTCGTCGATGATTCTGGTGCCGTACCTGTGGTCGGCGGCGTATGCGGTGCTGTTGAGCGGGCGTGGTGAAACCTACGAACACGCGTCGGCGGAACGCACCAAGGATCTGCTGATCGGCGCCGTCGCCGTGAGTTACGCGGTGTGGTTGTTGTACGCCGGTGGTTTGAAGTATTTGCTGCTCTCGGCGCTGCTGTATGCGCCGGGGGTGATTCTGTTTGCCAAGGCCCGGCATGAGCAGGGCATGCCAGTGTTCACCCTGGTCGAGAAGGGCATATTCACTTGCGTTGTCTGCGGTGCGGGGCTGGCGGCGTATGCGTTGTATAGCGGGGTGCTGAGTCTGTGAAAGTGTTGTTGGCATTCGCTGCGCCCTATGACTGGCCGGCGATGCTGGGTTTTTTATCGGCACGGGCGATTGCCGGAATGGAAACGGTGGTTGGCGATGTTTACTCGCGCTGCATCGGCTTGAACGGGGTTCACGGCACGCTGTCGATCCAGCCAGCGACTGCCGACGCGCTGGAGTTGACGCTGGATTTTCCCGACCCGACAGCGCTGCCCGAGATCGTCGCGCGATTGCGACGGATGTTTGATCTGGACGCCGACCTGATCACGATGCAACGACATCTAAGCAACGATCCGCTGCTGGCACGGCTGATTGCCGAGCGTCCGGGGCTGCGCGTACCGGGGGCGTGGGACGGGTTGGAGCTGGCCATTCGTGCGGTATTGGGGCAGCAGATTACGGTGGTGGCGGCGATCAAACTGGCGGGCAAACTGGTTGCGCAGTACGGCGTGCCATTAGTTTCGCCTCGGGAAGGATTGACCCACGTTTTTCCGGATGCCTCGGTATTAGCGGCAGCGGATTTGGCGACGCTGGGGATGCCGAAAAGTCGCGGCCGCACTTTATCGGGAGTCGCTCAGGCATTACTGGATGATCCTTTGTTGTTTGAGCCGGGTCGGGAGGGTGGTGTTGCGCGATTGCTGACGCTGCATGGGATCGGTGAGTGGACGGCGCAGTACATCGCGCTGCGGCAGTTGCGCGAGATGGATGGATTTGCGAACGGGGATGTGGGGTTGATCAACGCGTTGGCTGCGCAGAAAGGTGAACCGGTGACGGCAAAGCAGCTTTTATTGCGGGCTGAGGCTTGGCGGCCTTATCGAGGGTATGCGGCGCAGTTGCTTTGGACTTCGTTGAGTCGTGCGGATTGAGGCGCATCTGGTTTTTGTGTTGAAAGGTCTGACGCCATCGCTGGCAAGCCAGCTCCCACAGGGTTACGCGGTGCCAGCGATGGCTATTTGTCAGTCACCACCACTGCGCGCGGTGTGAACCCAATTCCCCAGCCGCAATCGCCCACTGAAGCGGCGTCCCGGTGATCTTCAGCGGTACATGCAACCGATGCGCTGGGCCCCAGGATGTCTGCTCGAGCAACATCCCCTGATCTTGATCATCCTCGGCCCGTAACGACCCCTCCGTTCCGCGTCCATTGTCGATTAACAATTTCGCCGTACGCGCCAACGACAACCGCGCCGATCCGCCGCGTCCGCTGCTCAAGCGTTCAGCCAACAACTTGATCGCACTGGCCGCCATCAGATATCCAGTGGCGTGATCAAGGGCTTGCAATGGCAGTGGCGTCGGTTTGTCCGTGTGCTGCCATTGCATGCCGGCTTCGGCAATCCCGCTGCTCATCTGCACCAGGCTGTCGAATCCGCGGCGGTTCTGCCATGGGCCGCTCCAGCCGTAGGCGTTCAGGCAAACGTCAATCAGGCCGGGGGCGAGTTGTTGCCGTTCGGCGGCACCGAATCCCAGGCGTTCCAGCGCGTCGGCGCGATAGCCATGGAGCACGATGTCGGCGTCTTTGAGCAGGCTTTCAAAGAGCGTGCGATCCGCCTTGTCGTGCAGATCCAGGTGCGCGCAGCGCTTGCCCAGGGTCATTTCCGGCACCACGCCGGGCTCGTTCCAGCTCGGTGGGTCGATACGCAACACGTCGGCACCAAGGCCGGCGAGAAAGCGGCTGGCGACCGGGCCGGCGAGTACGCGGGTCAAATCCAGCACCTTGATTCCGGCCAATGGCTGCGCCACCGAACCTTGCCACGGTTTGACGTTGTGCCCGCTGTGCTGGCCGAACTGAATCAACGGTTCGGCGTTTACTGCGCGACCTTGAGGGTGAGCCTGCCATTGTTCCCAATTGCGCATTTCGGCAGCACAGCCACCGGCATCGACCACGGCTTGCTCCAGATCGCTTTTGGCCCATTGCGCCACTTTGCTCGCCATCGCGGCACGGTCGGCACAAGCGCCGAGTACGGTTTCGGCAGCGGCGCGGTGATGGGGCGCGTTGGTGTGCAGACGGATCCAGCCGTCCTTGGCGGCGTAGTCACCGGCGATGGGGTCCCACAAGGGTGGAACGCTCCAGCCGACCGGGCGCAGCGAGGTCGCGAACCAGAACGAGGCTAGGCGTCGGTCGACTTCAACGGCGGGCAATCGACCGGTTTGTTGAAGCAACAATTCGCTGACGGCTTGGCCGGCGGCTGCGATGCTGGCACAGGCCAGGTCGGTGACGGCAAACGCCGAGGGCAGGGCGCCTGTCGAGGTGAACGGGATCGGGGTGTGGGGCAAGCCGAGTGCGGCTTGAATGGACGTGAGCAGATCAGTCATTGAAGGCCCTCCGAAACGAGAGCCCGAGCATAAATCAAAAAAACCGCGAGCCGGATGAATTCCTTTGTTGGAGCTGGCTTGCCGGCGATGGCGGCATGGCATTCAACACCCTGTCGCCTGAACGGTCGCTATCGCTGGCAAGCCAGCTCCTACAGGGCCGGCGGGTTACACGCGGAACTGATCCATCAATTTCATTTGATGGGTGGTCAGGTTGTTGAGTTGGCTGCTGATCTGCGCCGATTCAGTGGCCTGGCCGGTCAGGGTCTCGGTGACGGTGCGGATCGCCGAGACGTTGCGGTTGACCTCTTCGGCCACGGCGCTTTGCTGTTCGGCGGCGCTGGCGATTTGCAGGTTCATGTCGCTGATCACGGTAACCGCGTCGCTGATTTTGCTCAGGGCCTGCACCGCCTGCTGGATCTGTCCGGCGTTGCTGTGGGCCTGGGTCTGGCTCGAATGCATGGTGGCGACCACGCCGCGGGTGCCGCTCTGGATGCGTTCGATCACCAGGCGAATTTCTTCCACCGAGTCCTGGGTGCGTTTGGCCAGGTTGCGCACTTCGTCGGCAACCACGGCGAACCCGCGACCGCTTTCGCCGGCACGGGCGGCTTCGATCGCCGCGTTGAGCGCCAGCAGGTTGGTCTGTTCGGCGATGCTGCGGATTACCTCCAGCACCGAACCAATCTGCTCGCTGTTCACCGCCAACGCTTCAACCTCGGTCACTGCCTTGCTGACCTCATCGGCCAGTTGATTGATTTCGCGGGTACTGCGCTCGATGATTTGCATGCCATCGCGGGCTGACTGGTCGGCGCCCTTGGCCGCACTCGCGGCGTTCGATGCGCTGTTGGCGACATCGTGCGCCGTGGCACTCATTTCGTTGGACGCGGTCGCCACCTGGTCGATTTCGCGGAACTGCACCTGCATGCCCTCACTGGTCTGGCGGGCGATTTCCGAAGACTGGTCGGCAGTGCCGCGCGCGTCGGTGATGCTTTGCTTGATCTGCGCGATGGTCGGCTGCAGCTTGTCGAGGAAGCGGTTGAACCAACTGACCAGTTCGCCCAGCTCATCTTTCTTGCTGTAGTGCAGGCGTTGGGTCAGGTCGCCGTCGCCGCTGGCAATCGCCTTGAGCATTTCGGCCACGCTGTTGATCGGCCGGGTGACGCCGGAAGCGGTCAGCCAGATCAGCAACAAACCGATCAGGCCGGCAATGATCGCCACACCCACGGCTTTGATCGTGCCGCTTTGCTGGGCGTCGTCGAGCACCGCTTGCAGTTTTACTGAGTCGGCCAGCAACACTTGTTTCGGCAGGTCGATGATCACGCCCCAGGCTTTGGAGTCGGCAATCGGGCTGACCGGGTAAACCGCGCGGATCAGGTCACCCTGTTGCAGAATTTTCGGTGCGCCCGCGCCGAGCAGTTGCAAGATGTCCTTGCCGTCCGCGCCGAGGGTATCGCCGATGCTTTTGCCTACCTTGCCAGCGTCGACGCTGTAGGCTGCCATCACGCCGGTGCCGGAGACGATCAGCATGTGCCCGGCGCTGTTGAACAGCTCTCGCTGGGAGTCGACCGCCGCTGCTTGCAGGGCGTCGAGGGCGATGTCGATACCGACCACGCCGATGGCCTTGCCATCCACCAGCAGTGGCACGGAAATGGTGGTCATCAACACTTCCTTGTTACCGACCGTATCGGCGTACGGGTCGAGCAGGCAGGTGCGCTTGCTGTCCCGAGGGCAGGTGTACCAGACGTTGTACGGCGTGCCACTCAGGTTCAGGGTGGTTTTGGTCATGTCCTCTTCGACCATGATGGTGTTGAGCGCTTCGCCCCCGGCGCGGCTCCAATAGGTGGCAAAACGTCCGGCTTCGTTGGACTGGCGAGCGGCGTCATTGGCGAATTCGCTGTCCTTGCCATCCAGGCCATTGGGCTCGAACGCCAGCCAGATCCCCAGCACTTTGTTGTTGCGCTCGAAGGCGGTTTTCAGGCTCTGGTTCAATTCCTCACGCAGCGCGCCGGCCTCCAGCGAGCGCTTGGTGGCCATGGCGCGCATGTCCTTGATCTGATCGGCCAAGGCAGTTACCACCGTCAGCGTCTCGCCAAATGTCTTCTGCACCCGCACCGCCTGCTCGGCGGCCTTGGCCTGCAGCAAGTCCTGCACACTGTCGGTGAGCATCTTGCTGCTGGAAGTGCTGACCAATTTATCGTTTTCGTTGGTTTGGTAGAAATTCATGCCGACGATCAACGCGACCACACCCAGCAGGCACAGACCGGAGAGCAGGACAATTTTCAGGCGGATGGACAGTGAGTCGAACATGGGGCGAACTCGCGAATGGATGAGCTGTTGGCTAGGAGTCAAAGGCGACTCGATACGCCAAATCCATTCAGCGCCATTCAATGCTCATCGGCGCAGGGCGGGTGTTGCATTAACGGGTCGCCGACGAACGGTAGTGATTGATCGTTTGCGCAGGAAAATGTGCCGAAAATCGAAATAAAAACGGGGGAAAACGCGGCGGGGTTCAGAAACGTTGCGGCAGTGATTCGGGGCGCGACCAGATCCACAGATTGCCCAGGCCCATTCCGGCAATCGCCAGGTAAATCGGCCAGCCATGATCGAGCATCACCAGCATCAGGGTGGCACACAGCAGCATGCTGACGGTGGCACTGACCTTGGCCCGGCGCGCGATGATTTTGCCGTTGCGCCAGTTGCTGAGAATGGGGCCGAACAACCGATGGTTTTCCAGCCAGGCACTCAAGCGCGGCGAGCTTCTAGTCGCGGCCCAGGCGGCCAGCAAGATGAATTCGGTGGTGGGCAGGCCGGGGATGACGATGGCGATCAGGCCGATGCCAAGGCTGACGTAGGCCAGCAGTCCGAAGAGCAGGCGGGTGAGTTTTGAGGTGGCGGGCATGGGCTCAGGAAAACTAATGTGAGGCTTGATCGGAATATCGCGGCTCCGCTCGGGTCATGTAGGAGCTGCCGCAGGCTGCGATCTTTTGATCTTGATCATCTTGATATCGTAAAAACCAAGATCAAAAAATCGCAGCCTGCGGCAGCGCCTACAGGGGGGTACCCCGTGTAGTCAGGCGGTTTCCGGGGCTGTGGCGTAGGCCTGTTCCAGCAACACTGTGAAGCGGTTGAAGGCGTCGATGGCGCCTTTATCCAGTTCAGCTTCTTCTTGGGCGCTGAGCTCAAGTCCATCGAGGGTTTTGACGAAGCTTTTCCAGCCTTCAGCACGGCCACCGGCCGGTTCGGCGAGGTGACGGGCGCCGAAGGTTTCGCTCAAGCCAAGACCCACTGCGCGTTTGATCAGGAACGCCGCGCCAAGCTTCGAACCTTCGGATACGAAAAGCCAGCCCAATGCTTCAGCCTTGCTCGGGTTGTTCACCGCGCCTGCGACCGGATCCGGCACTTCGGTTTCCAGGTCTGCCAGGTCAGCCTTGGCGGCTTCCGCCCGGCAGCGAGCAGGCAAGTCAGGGACGATGGTGGTCAGTTGCGCATCGTTGTACAGCGCCACCAGTTCCGACTGGAACAGGTACTGCGCCACCACGAAACGGGCGAAGTTGGCTTGGGTTTCGAACGGTGCGTGGGCTTTGACCAGGGCGTCGAGTTTGCTGTGCGGTTCGTGGGTGATCTGGTTCAGGCGTTGCGAACGCAAGGCCGGGCGTTGAGCCGTGTCCTGAGTGGTCATGGGAAATCCTTGAGAAAGAGAAGAGCCTGGTAACGAGACGAATGAGCAGGGGCGCGAGAGTAAAAAATCCTCACTGCGTAGCATTAATAAACGCCGCGCAGTGAGGGGGAGGGATCAGATGTCCCAGATCAGATTGACCGCGAAGTTGCGACCCGGTTGTGTCAGGCGATCGAGGTTGGCCGGTTGTGTCACCGAGGCCTCGCCGACGCTGTCGTAGCCGCGTACGTCATCCCACTGCCAGTACTTTTTGTTGGTCAGGTTGTAGAGGCCCGCGTTGATGGTCACGTCGTCGGTCACCTTGTAGAAACCGGCCAGGTCGAGCACGCCATAACCCGGGGTCTTGAATTGGGTGCTGGTGCCGTCCGGGGTCTTGAAGCTGGTGCTGTCGACACGAGTCTTGCGCTTGACCAGTGTCCAGTTCAGCAGGGCACCGTATTTGTCTTGCTCGTAACCCAGTCCGAAGACGCCGGTCAGCGGGTTGATGCTGTTAAGCGGCTGGCCGGTGTCATCGTTACGGCCGTACAGGTAAGCCATCGAGCCCTGGGTGTAGAGGCCGGTCGGGGCGCCGAAGCTGTCCAGGTTCAGGCGGCCCTTGAGCTCGACACCTTTGATGGTGGCGTGGGCGATGTTGTTGCTCTGGAACGTGGTCTCGGTGTAGCCGGGGGTAATGGCGTTCTCGTCGATGAAGTCGCGGTATTTGTTGTAGAACACCGCCATATCGAAAGAGCCGGCTTCGAACTGGCCGCGCAAGCCTGTTTCATAGCTTTTGCTCTTTTCCGGTTCGAGGTCCGGATTGGGCGCGACCTGATAGCCGCCCGCCAGGTTTTCGAAACGACCATACAAGGCCTTGGCGGTCGGCGTGCGGAAGCCTTCGGCGTACTGGCCGTACCAGGTGTAGTTGTCGTTGAAGCTGTAAGTAGTGCCGAATTTTGGCGACAGACGATGCCAGGTTTTGCTGTCATCGCTCACATCGCCGTTGCCGCTCTGGTCAGCGGTGGCCAGGAACTCTTCAGTCACGTGTGGATCAAGTTTGGTGTAGTCATAGCGTGCACCGGGCAGGAAGGTCCAGTTCCCCCAACTGATCTGATCCTGGGCAAACAGGCTGTAGCTGGTGATGGTCGGGTCCGGGAAATCGCTGGCCGGTGTCAGGGTATCGGCAGCGCTCGGGGCACCGATCACCCGGCAGGCGCCGGCCACCGTCAGGCAGGTGCCGCTGCCGGTGCGCAGGCCGGTGACTTTATCCTGTTTGATGGTGGTGCCGTAGGTGATGCGGTGATCGGTATCGGCGATGGCAAACGACTTGTCTGCCTGGGCATCGAACACCCATTGGCGATCCTTGTAAGTGGTATCGCGTTTGCGCAGCACAGTACGCGATGGCGCGTAGATTTCTTCGGTGCTTTGGTCGGCCTTGGCGATCTGGTAATTCAGCGACCACTTGATGTTGTCGGCCAGAGCTGTGTCCAGGCCGAAGCGATGCTCAATGCCGAAACGTTCGCGAGTGACGGTGTCGTTGCCGGTTCGGGATTTATAGAAGCCGAAGCCGCGCCCTGCGTTGAACGGGCCGCCCACCGCGCTTAACTGGTTGGTATCGACGTCGTCCTTGTAGTGCTCGTAGGTCAGGCCCAGGCGCGCGTCGTCGGCGTAATCCCAGCCCAGCTTGGCCAGCACGTTGGTGGTGCGCACGTCCTCAGGGTTGGCCTCTGTGCGATTCAGGCCGGTGCCGCCGGTTTCGCCGTAGGACTCGGTTTCATGGCCGTTGCGCTGACTCAGGTGCAACAAACCGTCGAACTCGCCGGTACGGCCAGCCACGGTGCCAGAGGTCAGCCAGCTGTCATCGGCCGAGCTGTAACCGGTTTTCAGGCGCGCGCCCACGTCATTGCCCGGCTTGATGATGTCGTCCGCATCCAGCGTGTAGTAGCTGACCGCGCCGCCGATGGCATTGCTGCCGTACAGCACCGACGCAGGGCCGCGGAGAATTTCCACGCGCTTGACGATTTCCGGGTCGACATAATTGCGATTAGTCTGGGCATACGGGCCGTTGAAAAAACTGTCGGGCACCTGCACCCCATCGACCTGGGTCAATACGCGGTCGCCGTCGATACCACGGATGTTATACCCGGTAAGGCCTGCGCGCTGACCGGCGCCGCCGACCGAAACACCCGGCTCGTAGCGCACCAGATCCTTGATGGTGTTGACGTTGTTGCGATCCAGTTCTTCGCGGGTGTGCACCGTGACGGTGCTGGGCACGCTGTTGACATCCTGCTCGTTACGCGTGGCGCTGATCGTCACCTGCTGCAAATTGAGGGTGCCGGCACTGGTACGTCGTTCCAGCACAATGTTGTTGTTACCCAGTTTGCGATAGCTCAGGTTGGTCCCCACCAACAGGCGATCCAGTGCTTTCTCCGGCGGCAGCGACCCGCGTACACCCGGCGATGTCACACCTTCGCCCAACTCTGCGGGCAAGCCGACCTGCCACCCGGTCACGGCAGTGAAGGCATTGAGTGCCGACACCAGCGACTGCGGCGCAATGGCGAACGAGTAATCGCCCATGTTACGGCTGGGTTGTTCGGGGGTGGCGGCCATGACCGGTGCTGTTCCGGCCATCAGGATGGCGGCGGTCAGCAACGACAGCACGCGGGAAGGTGAAGAGGCTTGGCGGGTAAGGCGAGAGGACATCGATAGCGCTCCGTGTCGCACGAATCTTTATAGGTGCTGATTGGCATTTATAGATGCGAATCAATTGCATTGGCTATAACGAGACGTACGAGGATTGGCTATCGAGTAAAAATAATTCTCATTTAGTTCAAAATCACCAGTGCCGGAAATTCCTTGAGCTTGGCGGAGGTGATGTGGGCGAGGGAGCGCACCACGTCCAGTGGCTGATCGAGACGGTAGTTGCCCGTCACAGCGACATCGGCCAACTGCTCGTTGTTGTTGATGATCCAGCCCGGGTAGTAGCGCCGCAGCTCCGCGAGCACCTGGCTCAGCGGGCAGTTTTCGAACACCAGTCGACCCTGGACCCAAGCCAGGTCAGTGGCGGCATCCAGCTTGGCCGGGCGGTCGAAACCGTTGGGGCCGATGCGGATACTTTCCCCGGCAGACAGTCGAATCCGCGCGTCGTCGCGGGTGGCGCGCAGGTCGACATCCCCGCGTTGCACCCGAACCTGTGTCACGCCATCCAGGTAGCGCACGGCAAACGCCGTATCGCGAACGCTCGCTTTCACAGGGCCGGCGTCGATTTCCAGTGGTTGGCCACGATGGGGCTGCACCTCGAAAAACGCCTCGCCCTGATACAGGCGCGCCACGCGCTGTTGATCGGTGATGGTGCTGGAAAACGCCGAGTTGGTGTTGAGCAGGACTTTCGAACCGTCCTCCAGTTGCAGGCGCTGGCGCTCACCGACCACGGTCAAGTGATCGGCCTGCAAACGCATCGGCAGATTGCTGAAGCTGAACAGGCCGAGGATCAGCACCGCAGCGGTAGCCAGCGGTTTCCAGTGTGGGCGCAGGCGCGACAGGACGGTGACTTTCGCCGGGCGCGCGGCCAGGCTTTGCGCGCACTGCGTGACTTGCGGACCGTTCCAGATCGCCTGTGCCTTGGCGAAAACATCGGCATGCGCCGGATCGGCCGCGAGCCACTGGTGGAACTGTCGGGTTTGTTCTTCGCTCGGGCTGTCCAGCACGATCAGCCAGTCCAGGGCCTGGTCCATCGCGTCAGCAGTGTCCTGCGCCGGCGAAGGCTCAGGGGAGCGGTGGGTGTCCGTCACGGTGTTTCCTCGGCGTGTTTGTGCACGACTGTTTTTTTAGTGAAGCGCAAAAGAGGGGCAAGGGTAGCCCTGATGATCAAAGCCGTCGAGACACAGGTGACTCAGTGGCCGTTTGCCCGCTCGGCGACGCCGATGCAGACCGTCATGATCAGCTTCAGTTCTTTTTGCACGGTACTGAGCGATACACCGAGTTTTTCGGCGATCTCCAGGTAGCTGTGGCCGTGCAGGCGACTGAGGATGAAAATCTGCTGCTGTCGTGGGCTGAGTTGACTGAGGCGCACGTTCAAACGCTCGAGCAATTGTTCGGCATGGGCGGCGTCCTCGGCACTGCTGGCAGGGGCGGCGACGCTTTCCACTACGTCCAGCGGCACGTCGTCGACCATGGTGCGCGAATGAATGCGTCGCGCGCGCAAATGGTCCAGCGCCAGGTTGCGCGCGGTCTGAAACACAAAGGGTTCAAGGTGATCGATGGCCCGCTCGCTGAGCGCCCGGGTCACGCGCAGGTAGGTTTCCTGTAGCAGGTCTTCGGCGGTGCTGTGGTTGTTGACCATCCGCTCCAGCGTGCGCAGCAACGAGATGCGCTGGGTGATGAAGACGTCGTTGAAGCGCGATTGACTCACGGGAGGGGAGGACCTGATCCATTTTGAGCGAATGATAATGTTTATCATCTATGCGGGTGGTCAAGTGTTTGTTTGTAAGCCTTGTCTTTACATTTCAAACGGGGTGACGCGGACAAAGCGTCTCTCGCCTGGCAAAAAGTTGCGCACTTTTAAGCAGCGGAATGGGAAGAGTCAGCGCAGCCTCATTTCGAGCGACTGCGCGGAGAGTTACAGCAGAAGACTTTAGAATCGTTAACGCCGACCCGACAAATACGCCACGTAATCCGGAATCCGGTGCTCGTGCGCCTGATCCATCAACGGGCTGCTGAGTAGATAGTCGGCGCTGCATTCGTTGCACGCCACCGGAATGTTCCACACCGCTGCGACTCGCAGCAAAGCCTTGATGTCCGGGTCGTGTGGCTGCGGTTCGAACGGGTCCCAGAAGAACACCAGCATGTCGACCCGTTGCTCGGCGATTCGCCCGCCGAGCTGTTGGTCACCGCCCAACGGGCCACTGATCATGCTTTCCACGGGCAAGTCGAGGCGTTGTTGTAATAACAAGCCCGTGGTGCCGGTAGCGACCAGTTCATGCTGCGCAAGCTTGTCTTTCTGCCGCTCGGCCCAGTCCAGCAAAAACACTTTGCAGTGGTCATGGGCGACCAGGGCGATACGCTTGCGCGCGGCCATGGTTTTTTGCGTAAAGCTGATGCCGATCATGGGTTGTTCCACAGGCGATTTGCGAGGGGGATTGCGAAGACGCCATCGCCAGCAAGCCGGCTCCTACAAGTTGCGTCGTATACGATCCCTGTAGGAGCCGGCTTGCTGGCGATAGAGATCTTATGTCCGCAAACTTATTCGGCGTTGCACAACGCCAGGCAGTTATCGAGCATGCGGTTGGAGAAGCCCCACTCGTTGTCGTACCAGGCCAGCACCTTGAGCAGCTTGCCGCTGGACTTGGTGTGGTTGGCGTCGAAGATCGACGACAGCGGATTGTGATTGAAGTCGCTCGAAACCAGCGGCAACGTGTTGTAGCCGAGGATCTTCGAGTGCTGGCTGGCTTCCTTGAGCAGCGCGTTGACTTCATCGGCCGACGCTTCGCGTTTGAGCTGTACGGTCAGGTCGACCAGCGACACGTTGATCACCGGCACACGCACCGCCATGCCGGTCAGTTTGCCTGCCAGTTCCGGCAGCACCAGACCGACCGCTTCAGCGGCGCCGGTCTTGCTCGGGATCATGTTCTGGGTGGCCGAACGGGCGCGGTACGGGTCGGTGTGATAAACGTCGGTCAGGTTCTGATCGTTGGTGTAGGCGTGGATGGTGGTCATCAGGCCGCTTTCGATGCCCAGTTCGCGATGCAGCACCTGGGCCACCGGGGCCAGGCAGTTGGTGGTGCAGGAGGCGTTGGAAATAATCTGGTGCGACTGTCGCAGAATGTCGTGGTTGACCCCATAAACCACGGTGGCGTCGGCACCCTTGGCCGGAGCCGAGATAATCACTTTGCGTGCGCCGGCCGTAATATGCGCGGCGGCTTTGGCCCGGTCGGTGAACAGACCGGTGCATTCGAATACGACATCAATCTTTTCCGCAGCCCAGGGCAGGTCGGCCGGGTTGCGAATGGCGCTGACTGAAATACGGTCGCCGTTGACGGTCAGGCTTTCCTGATCATGTTGGACATCGGCTTCGAACGTGCCGTGAACCGTGTCGTACTTGAGCAAGTGCGCATTGATCGCGCTGTCACCCAAGTCGTTGATGGCGACGATCTGCAAATCCTGGCGATAGCCTTGGGTATAGAGTGCCCGGAGGACGTTACGACCGATACGGCCAAAACCATTGATTGCGATTCGAAGAGTCATTTATCAGCGCCGCCGTCGTTTTGTTGTTGGAATTACAAGATTATTCGCAAAAAAATAGAAAACAAGCCTTTTTAGTGGCAATATTTTGTTCAATCTACAACGAGTGACCTGAATCAACTGGTCCAACCGATCAAGAAAACCGTCTGTCATCCCATCGACACCGGCCTTTGATCAGCATAGACAATCAGGTCGCCACATCCGTTAGCCTGGAGTTCTACACATGCATCCCCGCGTCCTTGAGGTCACCGAACGGCTTATCGCCCGCAGCCGCGCCACGCGTGAGGCTTACCTTGCACTGATTCGCGGTGCGGCCAGTGACGGTCCGATGCGCGGCAAGCTGCAATGCGCCAACTTCGCCCACGGCGTGGCCGGCTGCGGCAGCGACGACAAGAACAGCCTGCGGATGATGAACTCCGCCAACATCGCAATTGTTTCGTCATATAACGACATGCTCTCGGCGCACCAGCCGTACGAAGTCTTCCCGGAGCTGATCAAAAAAGCCCTGCGTGAAATCGGCTCCGTCGGCCAATTCGCCGGTGGCACGCCGGCGATGTGCGATGGCGTGACCCAGGGCGAGCCGGGCATGGAACTGAGCCTGCCGAGCCGCGAAGTGATTGCGCTGTCCACCGCCGTGGCGCTGTCTCACAACATGTTCGATGGCGCACTGATGCTCGGCATCTGCGACAAGATCGTCCCGGGCCTGATGATGGGCGCGCTGCGTTTCGGGCATCTGCCGATGATCTTCGTGCCGGGCGGGCCGATGGTGTCGGGCATTTCCAACAAGCAAAAAGCCGATGTGCGCCAGCGCTACGCCGAAGGCAAGGCCAGCCGCGAAGAGCTGCTGGAGTCGGAAATGAATTCCTACCACAGCCCCGGCACTTGCACCTTTTACGGCACCGCCAACACCAACCAGTTGCTGATGGAAGTCATGGGTCTGCACTTGCCGGGCGCGTCCTTCGTCAATCCGAACACGCCGCTGCGTGATGCCCTGACCCGCGAAGCGGCGCATCAGGTGACGCGCATTACCAAACAGAACGGCAACTACTTGCCGATCGGCGAAATCGTCGACGAGCGTTCGCTGGTCAACTCCATCGTGGCTTTGCACGCCACCGGCGGCTCGACCAACCACACCTTGCACATGCCTGCGATCGCCATGGCGGCGGGCATCCAGTTGACCTGGCAGGACATGGCCGACCTCTCCGAGGTAGTGCCGACCCTGAGCCACGTCTACCCGAACGGCAAAGCCGACATCAACCACTTCCAGGCCGCGGGCGGCATGTCGTTCCTGATCCGCGAACTGCTGGAAGCCGGGCTGCTCCACGAAAACGTCAACACTGTGTTGGGCCACGGCCTGAGCCGTTATACCCAGGAACCGTTCCTCGACAATGGCGAACTTGTCTGGCGCGAAGGCATCACCGAAAGCCTCGACGAAAGCATCCTGCGCCCGGTCGCCCGCGCGTTCTCGCCAGAGGGCGGTTTGCGGGTGATGGAAGGCAACCTCGGTCGTGGCGTGATGAAGGTGTCCGCCGTGGCGTTGGAAAACCAGATCGTTGAAGCTCCGGCGATGGTGTTCCAGGATCAGCAGGACCTGGCCGATGCGTTCAAGGCCGGTTTGCTGGAGAAGGATTTTGTCGCGGTGATGCGCTTCCAGGGCCCGCGTTCCAATGGCATGCCGGAACTGCACAAGATGACGCCGTTCCTCGGCGTGCTGCAGGATCGCGGCTTCAAAGTCGCGCTGGTGACCGACGGGCGCATGTCCGGCGCGTCGGGGAAAATCCCGGCGGCCATTCATGTCAGCCCCGAAGCTTATGTCGGCGGCGCTTTGGCGCGGGTGCAAGAGGGCGATATCATCCGCGTCGATGGCGTCAAAGGCACCCTGGAGCTTAAGGTGGACGCCGAAGAATTCGCAGCGCGCACGCCGGCCAAAGGCCTGTTGGGCAACAACATCGGCACCGGTCGCGAACTGTTTGGTTTCATGCGCATGGCCTTCAGCTCCGCAGAGCAGGGCGCCAGCGCCTTTACTTCTGCCCTGGAGACGCTTAATTGAAACTGGCTTTGGTCGGTGACATCGGTGGGACCAACGCACGTTTCGCGTTGTGGAAAAACCAGCAGCTGGAATCAGTCCAGGTGCTGGCGACGGCAGATTTCGCCAGCCCGGAAGAGGCTATCAGCCTCTACCTGAGCGGGCTGGATCTGGCGCCTGGGTCGATCGGTTCGGTGTGCCTGTCGGTGGCAGGCCCCGTGAGCGGCGACGAATTCAAATTCACCAACAATCACTGGCGCCTCAGCCGCAAGGGTTTCTGCAAGACCTTGCAGGTGGAGCAACTGTTGCTGGTCAACGATTTCTCGGCCATGGCCCTGGGCATGGCCCGTTTGCAGCCCGGCGAATTTCGCGTGGTCTGCGAAGGCACGCCGGAGCCGTTGCGCCCGGCAGTGGTGATCGGTCCGGGCACGGGGTTGGGCGTTGGCACCTTGCTCGATCTGGGCGAGGATCGTTTCGCCGCGCTGCCGGGGGAGGGCGGTCATGTCGATTTACCGCTGAGCAGTCCACGCGAGACTCAACTGTGGCAGCACATCTTCAATGAAATCGGCCATGTCAGCGCCGAAACCGCGCTGAGCGGTGGTGGCTTGCCGCGTGTCTATCGGGCGATTTGTGCGGTGGACGGTCATACGCCGGTGCTCGAAACCCCGGAAGCGATTACCGCTGCCGGGTTGGCGGGCGACCCGATTGCCCTGGAAGTGCTTGAGCAGTTCTGCTGCTGGCTCGGCCGCGTGGCCGGCAACAATGTGCTGACCACTGGTGCGCGCGGTGGCGTGTACATCGTGGGCGGGGTGATTCCGCGCTTCGCCGATTTCTTCCTCGAAAGCGGTTTCGCCCGGTGCTTTGCCGACAAGGGTTGCATGAGCGACTACTTCAAGGGGATTCCGGTGTGGCTGGTGACGGCGCCGTATTCGGGGCTTGTTGGTGCGGGAGTGGCGCTGGATCAGGCTTAAAACCGTGTCGCCCCCATCGCGGGCAAGCCACGCTCCCACAGGATTTGTAGTATTTCAGAATGTGCACAAAACCTTGTGGGAGCTGGCTTGCCAGCGATGGGGCCAGAACGGGCAACAAATATCTAAGGTTCATCAGGCATAATCGGCCCCAATTCAAACAACAAGGACGCCGCCCCGTGAGCTCAGTCAACAAGTCGATTTTGTTGGTCGATGACGACCAAGAGATACGCGAGTTGCTGGACACCTACCTGACCCGTGCCGGGTTTCAGGTGCGTACCACGCCCGACGGCGCCGGTTTTCGCCAGGCCCTGAACGATGAACCGAGCGATCTGGTGATCCTCGACGTGATGCTCCCGGACGAAGACGGTTTCAGCTTGTGCCGCTGGATTCGCCAGCACCCGCGTCGGGCCCAGGTGCCGATCATCATGCTTACTGCCAGCTCCGACGAGGCCGACCGCGTTATCGGCCTCGAACTGGGCGCGGACGATTACCTCGGCAAACCCTTCAGCCCGCGTGAATTGCAGGCGCGGATCAAAGCCTTGTTGCGCCGCGCGCAGTTTGGCCAGGAACGTTCCGGCAGCGAAGTGCTGGCCTTCGACGACTGGCGCCTGGACATGGTCAGCCATCGGCTGTTCCACATCGATGGCGAAGAAGTGATTCTGTCCGGCGCCGATTTCGCCTTGTTGAAACTGTTCCTCGATCACCCGCAGGAAATCCTCGACCGCGACACCATCGGCAACGCCACGCGGGGCCGTGAGTTGATGCCGCTCGATCGCATCGTCGACATGGCCGTCAGCCGTCTGCGCCAGCGTCTGCGCGACACCGAAAAACCTCCGCGCCTGATTCGTACCGTGCGCGGCAGCGGCTACCAGTTGGCAGCCAATGTGGTTGCCAGTAATGGTCACTGAGTTCCTGCGCAAACTCGCCGGGCGGGTGCCGGTGCCACGATCGTTGCTCGGGCGCATGTTGCTGCTGACCCTGTTGGCGGTGTTGTTTGCACAGGCTTTGTCCAGCGTGATCTGGGTCTCGCAGTTGCGCGCCACGCAATTGGAAGGCCTGGTCACCAGCGCCCGCAGCCTGGCGCACTCGATGACCGCCAGTGTCAGTTATTTCCGTTCGTTGCCGGTGGCGTTCCGGCCGCTGGTGCTCGACCAGTTGCGCAGCATGGGCGGCACGCGGTTTGTGGTGACGCTCAATGACAAACCCTTAGGTATGGAAGTGCTGCCGATCACCCCACGCAAAGAGGCGGTGATCAAAGCGGTGGACGAAGTGTTGCGCCAGTCCCTTGGCCATGACACCGATATTTCGGTGACTTTCGTCAGCCCTGAAGATCTGAGGATTTTCAACGCCGGCCTGAAGCTCGACGAGCTGCCACGCTCCTGGGCGCATTACGCGCTGACCCTGGAGCCGGTGAATCCACCTGTACTGGTCACCCAGATCCAGATGGCGCCGGGCGAATGGCTGTACATCGCCTCGCTGTTGCCCGAGCCCTACACCAGCCTTGAGGAGCAAGGCCTGCCGTCGCAGCAGGTGTGGTTCATCGTCCTCACCAGCGGCTTTCTGCTGTTGTTCATTGGTGTGTTGGTGCACTGGCAAAGCCGTCCGCTCAAGCGCCTGGCGCGGGCGGCGCGGGATCTGTCGCTGGGGGCCGACGTCGAGCCGGTGGCTGAGGGCGGTGGCAGTGAAGTGGTCGAGGTCGGTCGCGCCTTCAACACCATGCGCGAACGCATCAGCCGTTACCTGACCGAGCGCAGCCAGTTGTTCAGCGCGATTTCCCACGACCTGCGCACACCGATTACCCGGTTGCGCTTGCGAGTCGAGCTGCTCGAAGACGAAAAGATGCAAGCCAAGTTCAGCCGCGATCTGGATGAGTTGGAACTGCTGGTCAAAGGCGCGCTGCAATGCGTGAAGGACACTGACATCCACGAGAACATCGAGCCTGTGGATCTCAATCACGTGCTCGATTGTCTGGTGGAGCCGTACCTGGCACCGAACGGCAATGGTCGCGTGACCCAACAGGGGCGGGCGCTGGCAGCGTATCCGGGGAAGCCGTTGGCGCTCAAGCGCTGTATCGGCAACCTGATCGACAACGCGCTCAAGTACGGGCAAAACGCGCACCTGCACATCGATGACGACGACAGTGCGTTCGTCCTGCATGTCGATGACGAAGGGCCGGGGGTTCCGGAGCAGCGGCTGGAGCAGGTGTTCGAACCGCACTTCCGGTTAGCCGGGCAGCAGCAGGGTTATGGGTTGGGCTTGGGAATTGCGCGCAACATTGCCCATAGTCATGGGGGTGAGGTGAGTTTGCAGAATTTGCGTGAAGGCGGGTTGCGGGTGACGTTGCAACTACCACGATCGATGGACTGACAAACAAACCCTGTGGCGAGGGAGCTTGCTCCCGCTGGACTGCGTAGCAGTCCTTCTTTTGGGGCCGCTTCGCGACCCAGCGGGAGCAAGCTCCCTCGCCACAATTATCAATCACCACGAAACCTGCGTGAATGTCACAGGCTGGTGACATAACTCGCCCCCTTCGTTACAAGCCCGCGACCATCCGTTGTTTAGACTGCCCCTCAGTCATAACAACAAAAAAGGTCCCCCATGCACACCTTCCAACCGGCCTTCAGCAGTTGGCTGAACGCGCCCGCTCATCAGCAATGGCTCGTCGCCGAAGGCCTGCGCCTGCTGGCGTTTGCCAAGGCATCCAGGCTCCCTGAAGGCTTTGGCAATCTGGATGAAAAGGGCCACCTTGCAGCCAACGCCCAAGCCGAAACCATGAACACCGCGCGCATGACCCACAGCTTCGCCATGGCCCATATTCAGGGCCTGCCGGGGTTTGCCGAGCTGGTGGATCACGGCATCGCGGCCCTGCGCGGGCCGTTACGCGATGCGCTGCATGGGGGATGGTTCGCCGTCGCTGAACACCGCGACGGCAACACCGGAAAAAATGCCTACCTGCATGCCTTCGTCGCGCTGGCCGCCAGTTCTGCGGTGGTTGCGCAGCGTCCCGGTGCGCAGGCCTTGCTCGACGATGCCATCGACATTATCGACACTTATTTCTGGAGCGAGGAGGAGGGCGCCATGCGCGAATCCTTTAATCGCGACTGGAGTGAAGAGGAGGCGTATCGCGGTGCCAACAGCAACATGCACGCCACTGAAGCTTTCCTCGCCCTGGCCGATGTCACCGACGACAATCGCTGGCTGTGCCGTGCGCAGCGCATCGTCGAGCGCGTGATCCATGGCTACGCCGCCGCCAACGACTACCTGGTGATCGAACATTTCGACCGCGAGTGGCAGCCGCTGCGCGAATACAACCACGACAACCCGGCCGACGGTTTCCGCCCTTACGGCACCACGCCAGGCCATGGTTTCGAATGGGCGCGGTTGCTACTGCATCTGGAAGCGGCGCGGGTTCAGGCCGGCATGCTGACACCCGGATGGCTGGCCACCGACGCGCAAAAACTCTTCGAGCAAAACTGCCGCCACGGCTGGGACGTCGACGGCGCGCCGGGCATTGTCTACACCCTCGACTGGGACAACAAAGCGGTGGTTCGCCATCGCCTGCACTGGACCCATTGCGAAGCCAGTGCGGCTGCCAGTGCGCTGCTGCAGCGTACCGGTGATAAGCAATTCGAGCGCTGGTACCGCCTGTTTTGGGAGTTCTGTGACAGTCATTTCATCGACCGCTGCGACGGCAGTTGGCATCACGAACTCGACCCATTGAACCGCCCAAGTGCCGATATCTGGGCCGGCAAACCGGACCTTTATCACGCCTGGCAAGCCGTACTGATCCCTCGTCTACCCTTGTCACCCAGTATGGCAACGGCTCTGGCGCAATTGTCCCAGGGCGGTTCTATGTAACCATGCAGTGACATTCGCGCGTCCCTTCGTTACCTGCGAAGGGACATCCCCTGTTTAAACTCTTATGCAGCGCAAGCACCAGACTTGCATGCATAACAACAAGAAAGGTACATCTCAGATGAATGCGATTTCTCGCCTCGCTACTGTCATTTCTGTCGCCTCCCTGTTCCCGCTCGCCATTCTGCCTCTCAGTGTTTCCGCTGCCGATTCCAAAGGTTCGGTGGAAGTCGTGCATTGGTGGACGTCCGGCGGTGAAAAGGCTGCCGTTGATGTACTCAAGGCCCAAGTTGAAAAAGACGGTTTCACCTGGAAAGACGGCGCAGTGGCTGGCGGTGGCGGTGCGACGGCCATGACCGTGCTGAAAAGCCGCGCCGTTGCCGGTAACCCGCCAGGCGTTGCGCAGATCAAGGGCCCGGACATCCAGGAATGGGCGTCGACCGGTCTGCTCGACACCGACGTCCTCAAGGACGTTGCCAAAGAAGAGAAGTGGGACAGCCTGCTCGACAAGAAAGTCTCCGATACCGTGAAGTACGAAGGTGATTACGTGGCCGTGCCGGTGAACATTCACCGAGTGAACTGGCTGTGGATCAACCCGGAAGTCTTCAAGAAAGCCGGTATCACCAAGAACCCGACCACCCTCGAAGAATTCTACGCCGCTGGCGACAAGCTCAAGGCTGCCGGTTTCATTCCGCTCGCCCACGGCGGCCAGCCTTGGCAGGACAGCACCGTGTTCGAAGCCGTTGTGCTGTCGGTCATGGGTGTCGATGGTTACAAGAAAGCCCTGGTTGACCTCGACAACGGTGCGCTGACCGGTCCGCAAATGGTCAAGGCGCTGACCGAGCTGAAGAAAGTCGCGACCTACATGGATGCCGACGGCAAAGGCCAGGACTGGAACCTGGAAGCGGCCAAGGTCATCAACGGCAAGGCCGGCATGCAGATCATGGGTGACTGGGCCAAGTCCGAATGGACCGCCGCCAAGAAAGTCGCCGGCAAGGACTACGAGTGCGTAGCGTTCCCGGGCACCGACAAGGCGTTCACCTACAACATCGACTCGCTGGCGGTGTTCAAGCAGAAAGACAAAGGCACTGCTGCCGGTCAGCAGGACATCGCCAAAGTCGTGCTGGGTGAGAACTTCCAGAAAGTCTTCAGCATCAACAAAGGTTCGATCCCGGTACGTAACGACATGTTGAACGACATGGAGAAACTCGGTTTCGACTCCTGCGCCCAGACCGCCGCCAAGGACTTCCTGGCTGACGCCAAGTCCGGCGGCCTGCAACCGAGCATGGCGCACAACATGGCGACCACGCTGGCGGTACAGGGTGCGTTCTTCGATGTCGTGACCAACTACATCAACGACCCGAAAGCCGACCCGGCCGATGCGGCCAAGAAACTGGGCGCGGCGGTTCAGTCAGCCAAATAACCGCAAGCAACGCCGGCCCCCTGTGCAGGAGCCGGCTTGCTGGCGATGGCTGAGTGTCAGTCAACGGATTCATCGACTGGTCTACCGCTATCGCCAGCAAGCCGGCTCCTACCAAGGGATCTGCATGTAGTTTTATTCCCTCGTACTGGATTTCCCCATGAGTTCTGTTGCTGTGTTCAGCAAGGCCTCGCCGTTCGATGCATTGCAGCGCTGGCTCCCAAAACTGGTGCTGGCGCCGAGCATGTTCATCGTTCTGGTGGGCTTCTATGGCTACATCCTGTGGACGTTCGTGCTGTCGTTCACTACTTCGACCTTCCTGCCCAATTACAAGTGGGCAGGCCTGGCGCAATACGCACGGCTGTTCGACAACGACCGCTGGTGGGTGGCGAGCAAGAACCTGGCGCTGTTCGGCGGCATGTTCATCGGCATCACCCTGGTAATCGGCGTGCTGCTGGCGGTGTTTCTCGACCAGCGCATCCGTCGCGAAGGCTTCATCCGCACCATTTACCTGTACCCGATGGCGCTCTCGATGATCGTCACCGGTACCGCGTGGAAATGGCTGCTCAACCCGGGCATGGGCCTGGACAAATTGTTGCGTGACTGGGGCTGGGAAGGCTTCCGCCTGGACTGGCTGATCGACCCGGACCGCGTGGTGTATTGCCTGGTGATTGCTGCTGTCTGGCAAGCCTCGGGCTTCATCATGGCGATGTTCCTCGCCGGCCTGCGTGGCGTTGATCAATCGATCATTCGTGCCGCGCAGATCGATGGCGCGAGCATGCCGCGCATCTACTGGAAAGTGGTGCTGCCAAGCCTGCGTCCGGTGTTCTTCAGTGCGGTGATGATTCTGGCGCACATCGCGATCAAGAGCTTCGACCTGGTGGCCGCGATGACCGCCGGTGGCCCGGGTTACTCCTCGGACCTGCCCGCGATGTTCATGTATTCCTTCACCTTCAGTCGCGGCCAGATGGGCATGGGTTCGGCCAGTGCGATTCTGATGCTCGGTGCGATTCTCGCAATCATCGTGCCTTACCTGTACTCCGAGCTGAGGACCAAGCGTCATGACTAGTCTCGCTGCCAAACCTGCGATCAGCCTGAGTCGCATCGCGATCTACGCGGTGCTGATTCTCGCTGTAATGCTCTATCTGATTCCGCTGGTGGTGATGCTGTTGACCAGCTTCAAGACCCCGGAAGACATCAGCACCGGCAACCTGTTGAGCTGGCCGACCGTGGTCAGCGGCATCGGCTGGGTCAAGGCCTGGGGCACGGTTGATGGTTACTTCTGGAACTCGATCAAGATCACCGTTCCGGCGGTGCTGATCTCCACGGCCATCGGTGCCTTGAACGGCTACGTACTGTCGATGTGGCGTTTCCGTGGTTCGCAGCTGTTCTTCGGCCTGCTGTTGTTCGGTTGCTTCCTGCCGTTCCAGACCGTGCTGCTGCCGGCCTCGTTCACCCTCGGCAAGATGGGTCTGGCGAGCACCACCACGGGCCTGGTGTTCGTGCACGTGGTCTACGGCCTGGCGTTCACCACGCTGTTCTTCCGTAACTACTACATCAGCATTCCCGATGCGCTGGTGAAAGCGGCGCGCCTCGACGGTGCGGGTTTCTTCACCATCTTCCGCCGGATCATCCTGCCGATGTCGACGCCGATCATCATGGTCTGCCTGATCTGGCAGTTCACTCAGATCTGGAACGACTTCTTGTTCGGGGTGGTGTTCTCCAGCGGTGATTCGCAACCGATCACGGTGGCGCTGAACAACTTGGTCAACACCAGTACCGGGGCCAAGGAATACAACGTTGATATGGCAGCGGCGATGATCGCCGGGCTGCCGACCCTGCTGGTCTATGTGGTCGCAGGCAAGTATTTCGTGCGCGGGCTGACGGCCGGCGCAGTCAAGGGGTAATCATGGCTACGCTCGAACTTCGCAATGTAAACAAGACCTATGGCGCCGGCCTGCCGGACACCCTGAAGAACATCGAACTGTCGATCAAGGACGGTGAGTTCCTGATCCTTGTCGGCCCGTCGGGCTGCGGCAAGTCGACCCTGATGAACTGCATCGCCGGTCTCGAGACCATCACCGGCGGCGCGATCATGATCGGCGATCAGGACGTCAGTGGCATGAGCCCCAAGGATCGCGACATCGCCATGGTGTTCCAGTCCTACGCGCTGTACCCGACCATGAGCGTGCGCGAGAACATCGAGTTCGGCCTGAAAATCCGCAAGATGAGCCAGTCGGCCATCGATGAGGAAGTCACCCGGGTCGCCAAGCTGCTGCAGATCGAGCACCTGCTCAATCGCAAGCCCGGCCAGCTCTCCGGTGGACAGCAACAGCGTGTGGCGATGGGTCGTGCGTTGGCGCGTCGGCCGAAGATTTATCTGTTCGACGAACCGTTGTCCAACCTCGACGCCAAGCTGCGGGTCGAGATGCGCACCGAAATGAAACTGATGCACCAGCGCCTCAAAACCACCACGGTCTACGTGACCCACGACCAGATCGAAGCGATGACTCTGGGTGACAAAGTGGCGGTGATGAAGGACGGGATCATCCAGCAGTTCGGCACGCCGAAAGACATCTACAACAACCCGGCCAACCTGTTCGTGGCGAGCTTCATCGGTTCGCCGCCGATGAACTTCATCCCTCTGCGCTTGCAGCGCAAGGACGGTCGTCTGCTGGCGCTGCTCGACAGCGGCCAGGCCCGTTGCGAGTTGCCGCTGGGCATGCAGGACGCCGGTCTTGAAGACCGCGAAGTGATCCTCGGCATGCGTCCGGAGCAGATCGTGCTGGCCAACGGCGAACCTAACGGGTTGCCGACCATTCGCGCCGAAGTCCAGGTCACCGAACCGACCGGGCCGGACACCCTGGTCTTCGTCAACCTCAACGACACCAAAGTCTGCTGCCGCCTGGCACCCGATGTTGCACCGGCCGTGGGCGAGACCCTGACCCTGCAATTCGATCCGGCGAAAGTGCTGCTGTTCGACGCCAAGACCGGCGAGCGTTTGGGGGTTGCCGGCCTGCCGAAAGCCGAGGCGCACGCTGCCAACGTGGCGCAATTCAAAGGCCGCTGAAGATCAAATGGGCGGAATGCGATTGTGTGGGAGCTGGCTTGCCAGCGATGCAGCCGACTCGGTTTTCAGTTGAACCGGGTTGATGCCATCGCTGGCAAGCCAGCTCCCACAGGGCCTGTTATCCGTCGCAACTGATGTAACCACGTTAGAAAAAGAAAAGTTAATAACAATAAAACGAGGATGTAGGGATGATGAAGAAGAACAACGCTCAGCTTATCTGCCAGTTATCGGCGATTGCGGCAATGATGCTGGCCGGTAGCGTGCATGCGGCTGATGCGTTCAGCGCCGATTCCGAGTGGATGACGGGCGATTGGGGTGGCGAACGAACCAAGCTGATCGAGCAAGGCATCGACATCAAAATGGACTACGTCGGTGAAGTGGGCGGCAACCTCCACGGCGGTTTCAACGATGACAAGACTGCGCGCTACGCCGACCAATTCGGCCTGGGCGCGGCGCTGGACCTGGAGAAGCTGTTCGGCTGGGATAACACCCAGGCCAAGATCCAGCTCACCAACCGTAACGGCGAAAACATCTCCAACGACCGCATCGGCGATCCGCGTGCCGGCACCCTGAGCTCCTCGCAGGAAGTCTACGGTCGTGGCCACATGGTCCGTCTGACCCAGTTGTGGATCAAGCATCAGTTCCTCGACAACAAACTCGACGTCAAGGCCGGTTACTTCGGTGAAGGCGAAGACTTCAACACCTTCCCGTGCGAATTCCAGAACCTGGCGTTCTGCGGCTCCCAGGTGGGTAACTGGGCCACCAACATCTGGTACAACTGGCCAGTCAGCCAGGCCGCGATCCGCGTGAAATACAACATCTCGCCTGAGTGGTATGCGCAGATCGGCGCGTACAACCAGAACCCGTCGCAACTGGAACACGGTAACGGCTTCAAGCTCAGCGGCAGCGGTACTGAAGGCACCGTGCTGCCGGTTGAACTCGTGTGGTTGCCTAACCCGAACAAACTGCCGGGCGAATACCGTGTCGGTTACTACAAGAGCACGGCCAGCGCCGATGACGTACTTGAAGACGACAACGGCAATAACGCGGCCACCAGCGGCAACGCTTATCGCAGCCATAGCAGCAAGCACGGCTACTGGTTCGTTGCGCAACAGCAACTCACCAGCCACAACGGTGACGCGACTCGCGGTCTGAACATTGCGGCCAACGCCACTTTCCACGACAAGGACACCAACATCGTCGACAACTACCAGTCGCTGATGTTTGTGTACAAAGGTCCGTTTGACGCACGTCCTAAAGATGACATGGGGATCGGCTTCGCCCGCATCCACGTCAACGATGACGTGAAGAAAAACGCCGAACTGGTCAACGCCTCCAATGGCGTCAGCGAATACAGCGATCCACTGTTCTCGCCGCTGCGTGACACCGAATACAACTACGAACTCAACTACGGCTTCCACGTTACCAACTGGCTGACCGTGCGTCCTAACTTGCAATACATCACTCACCCGGGCGGTGTTGATGAAGTTGATAACGCTTTGGTCGCCGGCCTGAAAATTCAGTCGGTGTTCTAACGCGACTGCGATAAGCTCCTCTCTATGTGCGCATTTGCGGACGGCCATGGCTGTCCGCTTTTTTTTGTGTATGGGAGCAATGAGTACCTGTGGCGAGGGAGCTTGCTCCCGCTGGGCTGCGAAGCGGCCCCAATACCAGCGACTCAAGTGTTTCTGGCAAACCGCGTTTATCGGGTTTACGACTGCTTCGCAGCCGAGCGGGAGCAAGCTCCCTCGCCACAGTGAGTTCGTTACTAAAGCGTTTGAACCTCCATGTTTTTCAGGACCGTGGCACATGCTTGAGCATCCGCTACAACGCTTCTTCAAATCCTTGCGCGAACGACCGGTGTTTGCGTGGGAGCGCTATCAGAAGCGCGACGTGTTGGTGATTGATCATCCGCTGTGTCAGGCGGTGTTCAGTCGCCAGGGCGCGCAGTTGCTGCACTTTCAGCCCAAGGGCCAGAAACCCTGGCTGTGGTGCGCGGCGAAGTGGCCGCAGGTCGGCGCCATTCGCGGTGGCGTGCCGGTGTGCTGGCCGTGGTATGGCCGTCATCCGAGCGAAAACGCCTGGCCGTCCCATGGTTGGGCGCGATTACTCGACTGGAAGCTGCTCGACAGCAGCAGTGACGATGAGGGCGTGCGTCTGCACTGGCAATTACAACTGTGCGACTGGACCGTTGAGCTGCATGCCCATCTGGGTGAAAGCATGGATTTGCGCCTGAGCACCGAGCATCAGGACGACATGCCGTGCCAGTTGAGCCAGGCGTTGCACGCTTACTGGCGTATTGGTGATGTCGGTGAGGTAGCGCTGTCTGGACTCGACGGCGCGCAAGGTTACGACCATTTAAGCCGGCAGATATGTCAGCAGGAAGGCGAGTTGCGCGTCGATGGCGGCTGTCAGCGAGTGTTCCAGCATGACGGTGAATTACAGCTCAACGACCATGCCTGGCAGCGGGCGCTGTGCATCGATACCGGCGACACAGCCGACACGGTGGTCTGGCATCCCGGCTCGCGTCCTTTGCTGGGGGTGAGCTGGAACGAAATATCAGAATTCGTCTGCGTGGAAGCGGCGAGTGGCGGCACCGATAGTCTGAGCCTGGCGCCGGGGCAACGGGCGCATTTGAGTTTGCAGGCACGGGCGGCGGCTTAGTCGAAAAGATAATCTGCAACAGCAAACGCAAGTGTGGCGCGGCTGGGTGACGGCTGAAGTGGCTATACGGGTAACCGGGAATCGTTGATTTTTAACCATGGGCCGGTTGTCTTTTCTGTCATTTGTGACAGTAGACGATCCGTTGCGATTCTTGGACTCTGTACTTTGTGATTAAGTTAAAACTCAAAGTGCGGAGTTCAATATGAAAATCAAATGGCTAACTATCGTCTCAGTGTTAGGCGCCTGCATCGTCACAGGATTCTATTTATATTCGTCAGAAAATTCGATTCGCCCAGGAAAGTATGTGGTGTTCAATCCTCCACTGGACGATGTACAGAAGGCTGTAGTTCAGCAACAAATGGATCAACAACTAGCGAAAAAAAAGGGCGGAACGAAGGTCAGCTCGACCCAGCTGGTTTATGACAACGGAGCTGTCGTGGTCACCTTCCCGGCCCCCGGTGTTGCCAGTGATGTACTCACTTCCTGCGAATTTGGCTATTTCTGTGTCTGGGAACATCCGGATTATGTAGGCAGAAAGGTATCGGTGGTGAGCAGTTCAAACAGTATCGTCAATTTGTCGGACTACAACATGAGTCACCAAGTCTCATCCTGGAAATACAGTTACAAGCCTTATGCCAAGATTGTTTATGGGGTGGACGGAGTTGATGGCCGTGGAAGAATTATGACAAGTACTCTGAAAGAAATCGGAATTGGTGATGAATGTTGTCCGTTTAATATTGCAGAAAAAACTGAGGCGTGGACGGAGCAATACTTCATTGCCCATCTTGGAGAATTTGGCGACAGGATTGTGAGTATCAAAGTCGCGCCGTTGGCAGAGGATAAAAAATAATTGGCTAACGGGCATGGAGTGCTGTCTCCTGCATTGCGCAAGTGACCCCTCCTTGACTTGGCGTGACCTCGAGTGGAGATGAACCGTTTTAGTCCTCGATAATGGCCGACTAGTGGCCTTGTAGTCCTAACGCCACTGGCTAAGCTCTGGGGAGTTTGCCAGTGAACACGTTAGGGCTGGCCCGTTTGCGGGCTATCAAGAGAAGGATGTCTTGATGAGGACGTCGCGACAGGGACCCTCCGATTCAACATCAAAAATCACCTGACAAGTCCTTCTTCTGGAGGGGCGCGTGTGCCTGTTCTGTGGAACGTAGTGGTGGATTTGAAAGACCCGTGACTTTCATTTAAAAAAACGCGCTTAGGGTGATACGACCATGTTCAACCTACATCACAAGGCTGACCTGCTGGAAATTGAACGCTTCAGTTGTGCCTTGACCGAAGCCAATGCCAAGTTGGCCGCCGTCAGTCGTTCGATGGCGATGATTGAGTTCACCCCTGAAGGCATCGTGCTCGATGCCAACGAAAATTTTTGCAATGTCATGGGGTACAGCGCCGATGAAGTACGCGGCAAGCACCACCGGATATTTTGCGAAGAGGCGTTTTACCGCAGCGAGGAGTACGCCAAGTTGTGGCGCGACTTGGCCCGTGGTGAACCGGTCAGCGGTACCTTTTTGCGGTTGGACAAGAGTGGCAAGGAGATCTGGCTCGAAGCCAGTTACATGCCGGTCTTCGGTCCCGACCGGCAGGTTAAGAGTGTGATCAAAGTCGCCACTGACGTATCAGCCAGGGCGCGCAAGGAATACGAAAACGCAAGCATGCTCGCCGCGATCGGGCGCTCCATGGCGGTGATCGAATTCACCCCGGATGGCAAGGTCATCACGGCCAATGAAAACTTCCTGAAAACCATGCATTACTCGCTCAATGAAATCGTCGGGCAGCATCACAGCATGTTCTGTCATCGCAGCGAGAGTGAGTCGCAAAACTACAGGGCGTTCTGGGCCTCGTTGAACCGCGGCGAATATCACTCGCACCGTTTCGAGCGCAAGGATAAGTTCGGTCATACGGTGTTTCTGGAAGCGTCCTACAACCCGCTGTTTGATGCCAAGGGCCGGCTGTACAAAGTGGTCAAGTTCGCCAGCAATATCACCGGGCAGGTCACTACTCTGCAAAGCGCTGCGGAAGCGGCGCACAGCACCTCGGTGCAAAACGACGCCTGCGCGCGCAAGGGCTCCGAGGTGGTGCAGCAAACGGTGCAGATCATCCAGGACATTTCCCGGGACTTGAACGAAGCGGCGCTGAGCATCGATGCGGTGAGCAAACAGTCCGACATCATCGGCACCATCGTCCAGACCATCCGTGGCATTGCCGATCAGACCAACCTGCTGGCGCTCAACGCCGCCATCGAAGCGGCCCGCGCCGGGGAACATGGGCGAGGGTTTGCGGTGGTGGCGGATGAGGTGCGCAGCCTGGCAGCACGCACAAGTCAGGCGACGCTAGAGATCGTTGATGTGGTGCGCAAGAACCACGATCTGTCATTGAGCGCGGTGTCGAGCATGCAGTCGAGTCTGAGCCGAACCGGCCTTGGCGTGGAATTGGCAAACGAGGCGGGGGAGGTGATTCTGGAGATTCAACAGGGATCGCGGCACGTGGTGGACGCGATCAGCCAGTTCAATTCAACGCTGCAATTGAACTGACTTCCCAGACCCCTGTAGGAGCTGCCGCAGGCTGCGATCTTTTGATCTTGATTGTTTAAGATCAAAAGATCGCAGCCTGCGGCAGCTCCTACACGGAATTGGTTAAAGCGACGCGAGGAATTTATCGACCACCTGGCTGCCATTTTTCTCGCTGCTGCTGTTGTCTTTCTCGGCCTGGGCCACTTTCACCTTGTCCTGCATGCGGTCCGCAATCTCTTTGCCGATAGCCTCTTGCTGTTCAGGGGGCATGGCTTTTACCTCATCTTCGGTCAGGCCCATCTGCGCCAGTATCGCGTCGCGCATCCGCTGTTCTGGGGTCTTGCTCATGTAGTCCTTGAACTCGGACGTGGCTGAACCGTCACCGATCCGGTCCTTGACGTCACTTGGCAACGCCGAGTTATTCGCTTGCAGACCCACGCGGGTTTTGGCAAACGCTTCATCAACGTTGTCGCTGATTCTCGTGGCTTCGCTCACCTGTTGCGTGGCGAGTTGAGTGGCGGATTCCTGGACTTGCGAAGTGGCTTGCGCGTTTTGCGCCTGCACATTGTTTTGCAGGGCTTGCGTCAACGCACTTTGAAGTCCGGCGGCGGCTTCGGCGGTGAGATCTTCACCGGGGCGCTTCGGGAGTGGGGTTACCAGGTTTAATTTTGCACTGACCAACATGATAAGCAGACCTTGTAGGTATTGGCGGTGCAGTGCTTGGAGCAAATAGTATGCCTATATATAAAAGTCCATATATATCAATCGGTTAATGTTTCTCGCCAGAATAAACCGTAGCGATCGCGGTCAAGCCTTGCCGCTCTGCGGCAGAGCCCGACCGCGTGGTCGTCAGCGATGGGCGATGTTTTCCAGCGCCAGGTTGCGGGTGCGCGGGCCGAACCAGCCGATGGTCAGCATCACGATCAGCATGCTGCTGACGATGAAAGCAAGTACGCCCGGCGTGCCGAAGTGTTCGAGGAAAATCCCGATCAGCAAGCTGCTGAACACCGTCGACAAACGACTGAACGAATAACAGAAACCCACCGCACGCGCACGGATGTTGGTGGGGAACAGTTCGCTTTGATAGGAGTGATAACTGAAGCTCAGCCAGGCGTTGCAGAAGGTGATCATCACCCCACAGAAAATCAGGCCGAACGCACTCGTTTGCAGGGCAAACAAAGTGCCGAAGGTCATGGCGCCCAACGCCGAGCCGACAATCTGCCACTTGTTCTCGAAACGGTTGGCGAACTTCACGAACAGCAACGGCCCCAGCGGGTAGGCGAGGGTGATGATGAAGGCGTACATCAGGCTGTGTGTGACGCTCACGCCCTGGCCATTGAGCAACGCCGGCAACCAGTTGCCGAAGCCAAAGAAACCGATAGCCTGGAACACGTGAAATACGATCAGCATCAAGGCGCGACGGCGGTAAGGCGGCTGCCAGATATCGGCGAAGCGGCCCTTACCCTGAATGCCCACGTCAGCCAGTTCCGGCTCGTCCAGCGGCTTACCCTGATCCTTGACGCAACGCGCTTCGATGCGGGCGAGAATCTGGTCTGCCTCATCGTAACGCCCATATTGGGCCAGCCAACGCGGTGATTCCGGCAAACGCGAACGCAGCCACCAGATGAACAACGCAAACACCGCGCTGGCCAACACCACCCAACGCCAACCGGACACACCGAAAGGCGCCTGCGGCACCAGCCACCAAGACATCAGCGCCACCGCCGGCACCGACAGAAACTGCACGAAAAACGCGAAGGCAAACGCCGAACTGCGCATGCGCTTGGGCACCAGTTCCGAGAGGTAAGCGTCGATGGTCACCAACTCGATGCCCAGACCGATGCCCACCAGAAAGCGCATGCAGATGATCCCCAGCGCAGAACTCTGAACGCCCATCAGCACGGTCGCGACGGTGTACCAGATCAAGGCAAAGGTGAAGATGGCGCGCCGGCCAAAACGGTCGGCCAGCGGGCTCAACAGGCTGGCGCCGAGGAACAGACCGAGAAACGTCGCCGAGGCGAACGCTGCCTGATCGGAGAAACCAAATACACCCTGGCTGCCGGTGGCGAAGATGCCATCACTGATCAGGCCGGGGCTGATGTAGGCAGTCTGGAACAGGTCGTAGAGTTCGAAGAAGCCGCCGATCGACAGCAGCGCCACCAGGCGCCAGATCGTCGAAACAGCGGGCAGGCGATCGATGCGGGCGGAAATCTGTGCGGCACGCACCGGATCTACGTCGTCTGCTTGAGCAGCAGCAGGGGGGAGGGCAGTCATGGGCTGATCCATTTTTTATCGATGGAGAAGCTTAGCCTGCTATCGGAAACCAATGATTGTGAATCCCGGCGCTGGCACACCGAGATTCGCCACGTTATTGCAATGAATGGTTACATTTTAGCGATTTGTAGCGCTCGACCGCTCAAGGCAGGCCGTTGCAGCCATGTTTCATAAATCCGGGGCGCTGTGCCAAGCGCTGGAAATACTCATCAACCGCCGGGTAATCCGGACGCTCGATCGGCGTCATCAGCCAGCGATTAACGGACAGCCCGACCACGATATCGGCCAAGGTAAATTTAGCCCCGGCAACATAAGCCTTGGTGACTGCCAGCTGATGTTCGAGGATGGCCATCTTCTGATTCCAGTTACGCACGCCGACTTCGAGGCGATGCGAATCCTGGAATTCCGGATCCTTGCGCACCAACGACATGAACGCATAACTCCAGGACGGGTTGAGTTCAGTGGCTTGCCAATCCATCCACTGTTCCACCCGCGCGCGTGCGGCGGGTTCGGTGGGTAGCAAATCGGCGTGGTGATGGTGGTGTTTGCCGGTCAGGTAGCGGCAGATGGTGTTGGATTCCCACAACACCCCGTTCTCATCAATGATCACCGGTACCTGTGCATTGGGGTTGAGGCGCAGAAACTCGGGGCTGTGGGTAGAGGCAAAACCGCTGCCCCAATCCTCGCGTTCGTAGGAAAGGCCCAGCTCCTCGCACGTCCAAAGGACTTTTCTGACGTTGATTGACGAGGCTTTACCGAGGATTTTCAGTGCGTGTTCCATTGAGCTACCCGTTAGCGACCGATGGGGGACATTCGTCGTCCTAAAAGGTTAGTTGAAATCCTGTTGCCTGACCGCGGTATCCCTGTAGGAGCTGCCGAAGGCTGCGATCTTTTGATCTTGTTGTTTAAGAGCCAGATCAAAAGATCGCAGCCTTCGGCAGCTCCTACAGGGGGAACTACGTACTCTCGCGAATCTTTAACTCAAAGCCCATGTCTTGCACCGGTCTGGCCACGGTGTTCCCAGCCATCAACGTCAACATCTGCTCCGCCGCACGCCGGCCGATGGCTTCGCGCGGGGTGTTGATGCTGCTCAGGCGCGGGACCATGTATTCGGACATGGGCAGATCGTTGAAACCGAGAATCGCTACCTGCTCGGGGATCTTGATGCCATGGCGCAGGGCTTCGAGCAATGCGCCCTGGGCCAGGTCGTCGTTGCCGAAGAAAATCGCGTCCACATCGGGATGACTGGCAATCATCTTCAGGAACAACTCGCCGCCCAGGCCGACCGACGACGGGCGTGGCGTCAGCACCTCCAGCGCCGGGTCATACAGACCGGCTTTTTGCAGGGCGCGGCGGAAACCTTCACCCCGCAGCAACGTCCGCTGGTCGAGTTGCGCGCCGATGTAGGCCAGACGCTTGCGGCCCCGAGAGAGCAAATGTTCGGCCGCCGTTTCGCCAGCAGCCAGTTGCGAAAAACCGACGCAATTGAGCCCGGCGGCGCTGTCCAGCTCCATCATATACACGCACGGAATATTGCTCGCCTCGATCATCCTGCGCGAACTTTCGGTGCGGTCGAAACCGGTCAGCAGCAAGCCGCGCGGCTGATAGGCCATGTAGTTGCGCAGCAGGTTTTCTTCTTCGTCGCGGGAATAGTGGAAGTTGCCGATCAGCACTTCGAAGCCTTTTGGCCGCAAAACCTGATGAATGGCTTCCAGGGTATCAATGAACAAAAGGTTGGACAGCGACGGCACCAACACCACCACCGAATGGCTCTGGGCCGAGGCGAGGGCGCGGGCAGCAGGGTTGACCACATAGTTGAGTTCAAGCGCCGCTTTCTGCACTTTTTCCACCAGTTCGGTGGCCACGGTGCTGACGCCGCGCAAGGCACGGGAGGCAGTAATCGGGCTGACACCGGCCAGGCGGGCAACTTCATTCAGGGTAGGGCGGCCAGTGGTGCGCGTATTTTTATCGTTTTTAGTTGGAGTCATCGACGGCTTGCCAAACAAAATTCAAGGCACTAAGGTAGCGCTGTCTCGATGCAGCTGCAAATGCGTGAGCGAGGGTTCGCCTGATCCTCGCTTTTTGGCGTTGGGAACACACATGCTGCAACCCACAAAATGACAAGAAAGGCGTCGGCAACTTCTGCTTTTGGTCTAGTGTCATAACTGGCAAAGGTAGCGCTGTCTGCGCGCTGAGGTGTTACATGAATCATCCCATCACCGCCCTGGTCATCATGGGCGTTGCCGGTTGCGGCAAGACAAGCGTCGGCGAGGCTTTGTGCCAGCTCAGCGGCGCCACTGCCATTGAAGGCGATTCTTTCCACCCTGCCGCCAATATCGAAAAGATGAGCGCGGGGATCCCCCTGAACGATGAAGACCGTGCCGGCTGGCTCGACAGCCTGTGCGACGAACTGCGCCGCATTGACGCCCTGGGCCAGCGCCCGGTGCTGACCTGCTCGGCCCTCAAACACATTTACCGCGAACGTCTGCGCAGTGCCTTGCCGGGCCTGGGCTTCGTGTTTCTTGAGTTGACCCCTGAAGTCGCCGCCGACCGTGTATCCCACCGGCCAGGCCACTTCATGCCATCGACCTTGATCGACAGCCAGTTCGCCACCCTCGAATCGCCCGTCGGCGAGCCGTTGACCCTGGCCCTCGATGCTTCGCTCCACAGTGTCGACCAGTTGGCCGTTCAGGCTCACGTCTGGTGGCTGGAACACGGCTTGAAACGCGCCGGTTAAATTTTGCTTGAAGAGATAGCGCTGTCCTTATGGCTTTCGAATTTCCCGCTTTAATAACAACAACAACCAGGAGACACCCCTAATGTTTGGCATGTCCCACGAGACGTTCCTGCTGCTCGATGCAGTGGTCACGGTGATCGGGCTTATCGTTCTGATTACCAAGTTCAAGTTGCACCCCTTTCTAGCCCTGATCATTGCCGCAGCCTTCCTCGGGCTGACGTCCGGCATGCCGATCGGCACCATCATCAAAGCGTTCCAGGACGGCTTTGGTGGCGTGCTCGGTTTTGTCGGGATCATCCTGGCGCTGGGCACCATGCTCGGCAAAATGATGGCCGAGTCGGGCGGGGCGGATCAAATTGCCCAAACGCTGATTCGTGCGTTCGGCAAGGACAAGGTGCAGTGGGCGATGATGTTCGCCGCGTTCCTGGTCGGCATTCCGCTGTTCTTCGAAATTGGTTTCGTGCTGCTGATTCCGTTGGTGTTCATTGTGGCCCGTCGCACCGGCGTGTCGATCATCAAGATCGGTATCCCGCTGCTGGCCGGTTTGTCCGCAGTACACGGCTTGGTGCCGCCGCACCCGGGTCCGCTGCTGGCGATTGGCGTGTTCGGCGCCGACATCGGTAAAACCATTCTTTATGGTCTGATCGTGGCGCTGCCAACGGCAATCATTGCCGGTCCGATCTTCGGTACGTTCATTGCCAAGCACATTCCCGGTCATCCGAACCAGGAGTTGGTGGATCAACTGGCCCGCGAAACGGATTCGGCTGAACTGCCGAGCTTCAGCATCACGCTGGTAACCGTGCTGCTGCCAGTGTTCCTGATGCTGCTCAAGACGTTTGCCGACGTGGTGCTGCCGGACGGCAACATCTTCCGCGCCTTCATGGACCTGATCGGTCACCCGATCTCGGCGTTGCTGCTGGCGTTGCTGCTGTCGCTGTACACCTTCGGCTACAAGCAGGGCATCGGTTCCAGCCAAATGATGAAATGGCTGGACGCGAGCCTCGCGCCGACCGCCGCGATCATTCTGATCATCGGCGCCGGTGGTGGCTTCAAGCAGATGCTGGTGACCAGCGGTGTGGGTGACGTGATCGGCCACATGGCGGTGAACGCACAGATCTCGCCGATCCTGCTGGCCTGGCTGGTGGCGGCGGTGATCCGTATCGCCACCGGTTCGGCAACCGTAGCAACCATTACTGGCGCAGGCATTGTGGTGCCGGTGGTGGGGATGATTCCGGGCGTGAACCGGGAACTGCTGGTGCTGGCCACCGGCGCCGGTTCGTTGATCCTGTCCCACGTCAACGACGCCGGTTTCTGGCTGGTGAAGCAGTACTTCAACATGACCGTGGCCGAAACCTTCAAGACCTGGACCGCGATGGAAACCATCCTGTCGGTAGTTGGGCTGGGCTTCACTCTGCTGTTGTCGCTGTTCGTCTAAGCGATTCGCCAGACACAAAAAAACCGCAGCGATGCGGTTTTTTTGTGGGTGATCAAAACTCAACGTGGATCACTTTTGTGGCGAGGGAGCTTGCTCCCGCTCGGCTGCGAAGCAGTCGCAAATCCGGTCAATGCGTCCTGGCTGAAGAAATGCGGTGACCGGTTTCGGGGCCGCTTCGCGACCCAGCGGGAGCAAGCTCCCTCGCCACAGGATTGTTGTTGTTACATTTATCGGGTGTCAGGCATTGGTTTTCGGTGCTAACCCATCCGCCCGAAACATCCCGCGAATCCCGCGCACCGCCTGACGAATCCGGTCCTGGTTTTCGATCAGCGCGAAGCGCACATGATCATCCCCGTACTCGCCAAACCCCACGCCCGGCGAGACGCAAACCTTCGCTTCGGCGAGCAGCTTCTTGGCGAATTCCAGCGAGCCCAAATGCGCGTAAGCCTCGGGAATCTTCGCCCAGACGTACATCGACGCCTTCGGGATTTCCACCATCCAGCCCAATTCATGCAGGCCTTTGACCAACACATTTCGGCGCTGCCGATACTGCTCGGCGATGTCGCGTACGCACTGCTGATCGCCTTCCAGCGCCGCAATCGCCGCCACTTGCAGCGGGGTGAAGGTGCCGTAGTCGTGATAACTCTTGATCCGCGCCAGGGCGTTGACCAGCTCCGGGTTGCCAACCATGAAACCGATGCGCCAGCCGGCCATGTTGTAGCTCTTGGACAGGGTGAAAAACTCCACCGCAATATCCTTGGCGCCCGGCACTTGCATGATCGACGGCGCTTTCCAGCCGTCGTAGACGATGTCGGCGTAAGCCAGATCATGCACCACCAGTACGTCGTACTGCTTGGCGAGGGCGATCACCCGTTCGAAGAAGTCCAGCTCCACACATTGCGCGGTGGGGTTGGACGGGAAACCGAGGATCATCATTTTCGGTTTCGGAATTGACCCACGAATCGCCCGTTCCAGTTCAGCGAAGAAATCAACGCCCGGCACCAGCGGCACCGAACGCACCTGGGCGCCGGCGATCACTGCACCGTAGATGTGGATCGGGTAGCTTGGGTTCGGCACCAGCACGGTGTCGCCCTGATCCAGGGTCGCCAGCATCAAATGCGCCAGGCCTTCCTTGGAGCCGATGGTGACGATGGCTTCGGTTTCCGGGTCGATGTCGACCTCATAGCGATCCTTGTACCAGTTGGAAATTGCCCGGCGCAGTCGCGGAATGCCCTTGGAAGTGGAATAGCCGTGGGTGTCTTCGCGCTGGGCGACTTGTACGAGTTTTTCGACAATGTGCGGCGGCGTGGCGCCGTCGGGGTTGCCCATGCTCAAGTCGATGATGTCTTCGCCACGACGACGGGCGGCCATCTTCAGCTCGGCGGTGATGTTGAAAACGTAAGGGGGGAGTCGATCTATGCGCGCAAAGCGGCGCGGCGAACCTTGTTCGGCCATTGTTGCCTCGGATAACGTAAGCGCCCGGAACCGTCCGAGCGACGCTGGTCACTGCGGTGACCTGTGGCGGAATGTACGGGCAGCTGTGGCAGACTGTCCAGCCTCAAAATAAACAAATTTGTCCGAAGGAAAGGGTTCGATGGAATTTACCAGTGGCTTTTTGCTGAGCCTTTCGCTGTGCCTGGACATTGGCGTGGCCAACATCGCAATGATTACGTTGGCGATGCAACGCGGCTATTTTCAAGGCTTTGCGCTGGGGTTGGGCACCTGTGTCGGTGACCTGATCTACGCCGTGCTGGCACTGGCCGGCATGACGGTTTTGCTGCAATACGAAACCGTGCGCTGGGTGTTGTGGATCGGCGGTTCCGCGCTGTTGGTGTACTTCGCGGCGAAGATGATTTATTCGGCGATCCATCACGAAGCGCTGTTGGCCGAGACTGCCGAGGTGGGCCACAACTCCCATCGCAAGGAGTTTTTTCGCGGGATTTTCCTCGCCATGTCGTCGCCCAGCGCGATTCTCTGGTTTGCCGCCGTGGGCGGTACGTTGATCGCCCGCTCAGGCGGCGGTGGTGCGCTGAGTTCGGCGCTGTTTCTTGGCGGTTTCCTCTGCGCTGGTTTGCTGTGGTCCGCAGGCCTGTGCTTTGCCGCGAGCCACGGCGGCAAGTTGCTCGGCGACAAGTTGCTGCGTTATTCCTACATGGCATCGGCAGCGATCTTCTGCTATTTCGCGGTGTACGTGATCCTATCGGGCTACAACGAGTTTGTCGGTTCGGGCGCCGTCGAGCAGTTGCACGCACTGTAACTGGGCGAACCGGGTTTGGCTTCTATACTCCCAGCCGAACCCATTTTTTCCTTCCAGGAGTCGAGTCATGGATGAGCAAAAAAGCGTCGAAGTGTTGGAACCACGCTTCGAACATGGACACTTCCTGCTGATCGCAGGACTTGGCGGACAATTTACCCAGCAAACGGTAAAAGGCATTCCCGAACTCTGGGAAAAATTCATACCTCACATCGGCAATGTTCCGGGGCAAAAAGGCGAAGTCACTTACGGCGTCTGCTGCAATTTCGACGGCAAGGGCGGTTTCGATTACATCGCTGGCGTCGAGATCAGCAAACTCGACGATTTGCCGGAAACCTACCGCTGGGTCGAGGTCCAGCCTCAGCAGTACGTGGTGTTCGAACACACAGGACCGTTGGAATCCTTGCCGCAAACCTTCCAGTACATCCATGGCACATGGCTGCCGCAGTCCGGGCGCGAGCTGCTGAACGCTCCGGAGTTCGAACGCTATAGCGAAGACTTCAACCCGAAGCTCAACACCGGCAAGCTGGAACTCTGGCTGCCGATCAAAGGCTGAACGCTGCATCGAGAGACGGATCGACGATTCGTCTCTCGATGTCATGGGGATGCTGATTTATCATTCCCGGCCTTTCCATCGCTGATCCCGAGCCGCCATGAACATCGTCATCCGCAACGTCACCCCCGCCGACCTGGACCGCTGCTACGCCATCGAAACCGTTGCCTATGAAGGCGACGAAGCCGCGACCCGGGAGAAAATCGCTACCCGCATCGCGACCTGGCCCGAGGGTTTCATCGTTGCCGAAGTGGACGGTGTTGTAGCCGGTTTCATCAACTCCGGTGCGGCATTTCAGGTGGAAATGTCCGACGAAGCCTTCAAGGAACTGATCGGCCACGACCCGGCGGGGCCCAACGTGGTGATCATGTCGGTGGTGGTGCATCCGGATTATCAGGGGCAGGGGCTGGCGAAACGTTTGATGGGCGAGTTCATCGAGCGCATGCGCGCAATGGGCAAGGTCAGCATCCACCTGATGTGCAAGGAACGGCATATTCCGCTGTACGCCGGATTCGGCTTCGCCTACGTCAAGCCGTCGGCGTCGGACCACGGCGGGATGGCGTGGCACGAAATGGTGCTCAATCTCTAAATCAATATAAGACCCTGTGGGAGCGGGCTTGCCCGCGATGACGGTATAACGATCGACAGAGATGTCGTCTGTCAGACCGCTATCGCGGGCAAGCCCGCTCCCACAGGTTTTGTGGTGAGCCTAGAAAATCAGTCCCATCCGTCGCTCGTAGCCGATACGCCCCTTGTACGCTTCGCCACTGTCGACAAAACCATACTTGGCATACAGCGCAATGGCCGCCGCGTTATCCGCATCCACCGACAATTCCAGCCCTCTGATTTCCGGCCACGCCAGGCGCGCGGCCTCGGGCAGTGCTTGCAGGCAGGCCTTGCCGAAACCTCTGCCCTGAGCACGCTGATCGACCTGCAACGCATGCAGCGTGGCGCTGTGTTCGTCGGCCCAGGCGGGCAACACCGGTGGGCGTTTGAGCAGTAAAAACGCAACGGGAATGTCTTCGGCCAACAGAGCAAATCCTTTGACGCCGGGGCCAGGCTTGGACAACAAGGTGTGCAATGCACCATGGATGTCACCGGAGAACCTGATTTGCTCCGGGTGTACTTCAATTGCCTCGACCTGCTGGCGCTGGAGCGCATTCAGGCTTTCGTAAGGCACGAGTCGGGCTGTCACGGGAGTGTCCTTTTTCCAACATGAATAGAACCTCGGATTCTAGCGATTCCGGCCGTTTGGAATATTTTTATTTCACCTGTCGATTCGCCGGCTCCCCAGACGACTAAGGGTGTCTTCACAACAAAAACCACGGAGAACCACCATGAACTCGCAAACCCAGATCCAGAACCTGATCGACAGCTATCGCCAGGCCGTCATCAACAAGGACGTGGAAAAAGTCATGGCCTTGTATGCCGACGACATCGTCTCCTTCGACGCGGTCAAAGCCCTGCAATTCAAGGGCAAGCCTGCCTATCGCGCACATTGGCAGGAATGCATGGAAATGTGCCCCGGCCCGCACATTTTCGAGTTCCACGAGATCACCATCGAGCCGTCCCAGGAGATCGCGTTCGCCCATTGGCTGGCCCATTGCGGCGGGACCAACGAGAAAGGCGAAACCCAGGCCTGCTGGATGCGTGTCTCGCAGTGCTACCGACAGGACGCGGGGTTGTGGCAGATCGTCCATGAGCACTGGTCGGCGCCGTTCGACATGCAGAGTGGCGCGACACTGTTCAACCTGGAACCCTGATCGTCGGGAAACAGGGCGAAGCTGCCGATCTGCAGCCATAGTTGATCCGTTCAGTCAGGAGCGCGCGATGAAGTATTTATGCCTGGTCTACAGCGATGAGCACTTGCTGCATTCGCTGCCGGAGAGCCCCAAGGACGAGGAATGCATGGCCTACGCAGAGTCTGTCCAGGGCAGCGGCCGAATGGTTGCCGCCGAAGCGCTGGAGTCGGTGCAGACCGCCACTACCGTGCGCATGCGCAATGGCAAGGTGTCGATCACCGACGGTCCGTTCGCCGAAACCAAGGAGCAATTGGCCGGTTTCTACCTGATCGATGCGAAGGATCTGAACGAAGCGATTCAGGTCGCTGCGGACATTCCTGCAGCCCGGGTCGGTTGTGTCGAAGTGCGCCCCGTTCGGCAGTTGAATCCTTGAGATGACTGCCTCGGTCAAGGAACGCGTCGAGCAGGTTTATCGCGAAGAGTCGCGGCGCATTCTGGCGACGCTGATCCGCCTGCTCGGCGATTTCGACCTCGCCGAAGAAGCCTTGCACGAGGCGTTTTTCGTCGCGGTCGAACGCTGGCAGCAGGACGGCGTACCGGACAATCCGCGCACCTGGCTGGTGTCCACCGGACGCTTCAAAGCCATCGATGTGTTGCGACGGCGTGCACGCTTCGCCGCGTCACGACCGCTGTTGATCGCGCAACTGGAAGATCTGGAGCAGGCCGACTGGAGTGACGAAGACGTGGAAGATGATCGGCTGCGCCTGATCTTCACCTGTTGTCACCCAGCGCTGGCGGCTGATGCCCAGGTGCCGTTGACGCTGCGGGAAGTCTGCGACCTGACCACGGAAGAAATCGCCCGTGCCTTTCTCTCGGCGCCGGCCACCATCGCCCAGCGCATCGTGCGCGCCAAGGCGAAAATCCGCGACGCAAAAATCCCTTACCAAGTGCCGTCCCTGGCGGAATTGCCGGAGCGCCTCGATAGCGTTTTGCGGGTGATTTACCTGGTATTCAATGAAGGCTATTCGGCCTCCATCGGCGCTCAAGTCACCCGTGAAGAATTGACTCGCGAAGCGATCCGCCTCGGGCGTTTATTGATGGAGTTGTTGCCGGAGCCGGAGGTGATGGGCCTGCTGGCGCTGATGCTGCTGCACGAGTCACGCCGGGAGGCGCGGACCTCCGCGAGTGGCGAGCTGATTTTGCTCGATGAGCAGGACCGCACTTTATGGAACGGCGAGATGATTGCCGAAGGTTGTGCACTGGTCGAGCGAGCGCTGAGCTCCCGTCGATTCGGCCCCTATTGTCTGCAAGCGGCGATTGCGGCGGTGCATGCCGAAGCGCCGTCGGTGGATGAAACCGATTGGGCGCAGATCGTCGGGCTGTATGACGTGCTATTGCGAGCCGTGCCGTCGCCGGTGATCGAGCTGAACCGCGCTGCGGCGATATCGAAGCGCGATGGACCGTTGGCGGGACTGTCGCTGGTCGAGGCGATTCTCGAGCGTGGAGAGTTGCTCGATTACCATTTGGCGCATTCGGCGCGGGCTGAGTTTTGTCGGCAGTTGGGGCGGGTGGAGCAGGCGCGGAAAGCGTATGAGCGGGCGCTTGAGTTGACCCAGCAAGAGCCTGAGCGACGGTTTATCGAGGGGCGGCTCAAGGCGTTGGATTGATGTGATCCCGCTGGCCCTATCGCGGGCAAGCCCGCTCCCACAGTGGTGAGGGGTGTTACGTAAATTTGTGGCCGACAGACAAACCTGTGGGAGCGGGCTTGCCCGCGATGAGGCCATTCGCCGCACCGCTACTCCAGCATCCTGCCCAGCAACCAACTCCCCGCCGGCCCCGGCGGATGCAGCCGCGACCACAACGCATCCACCGACACCGTTTTCGGCCAGCCGCGCACCTGTAATTCCTGCAATGAACCCGGCCCAAAACGCTCCACCAGCCAACGCGGCAACGGCGCCCAGCCGAATCCGCCCTGGGCCATTTCCAGCAGCATCAAATAACTCGGCGCCGACCAGACGCGACCCTTTGCGCGGCTTTCATAAGGGTTGACGATGGTTGCCAGGCGCAATTCACGGTGCTGTTGCAACGCGTCCTGATCAACGTATTTCAGTGCTGCCAATGGATGCTGGGGGGACACGAACAAGGCGATGTCCGTGCGTTCGTCTACCGTCGAATGGACCAGGTCCGGCGGATAGCTGTCCTGCATTTCGGCGAAGGCGAGTTGCGCCCGACCGCTTTGCACAAGCGCCACCAAGTCGTCGCATTCGGCGATCAGGCATTCGAGTTCCAGGTCCGGATAACGCTGCTCGAAAGCACTGAGTGACGCTTCGAAACGGTCGGACTGATAAGTATCGGAAAGCGCCACGGTCAGCTTCGGCTCCACCCCTTGCGACAGTTGCGTGGCAGTCATTTCCAGACGGCTGGTGGCGGCGAGGATGTCCTCGGCGCGTTGCAGCATCACGTGCCCGGCCGGGGTCAGGGTCGGCTTGCGGCTGCTGCGGTCGAACAGCGTCAGGTTCAAGTCGATTTCCAGGCTGGACACCGCCGCGCTGATGGTCGACTGACTGCGGCCCAACTTGCGCGCCGCGGCGGAAAAAGAGCCTTGGGTCGCTGCCTGGACGAACGCCAGCAACACTTCGTGGGAGGCCATGAACTATCGCCTTGATCGATGGTTATTGGTTATGAAGTATCGGTGTGCTGGAGGATCATGGCAACCATCGTCGCCCACATAGACAATCCGGGAGTCAGGCCATGAGTGCCAACAAATCCATCATTGAACGTATTTTTCAGGCCATCGGTTTCGAACTGCTGGCCATTCTCATCTGTACCCCGTTGCTGGCCTGGATCATGGACAGACCGATGCTCGAAATGGGCGCCGTCACAGTTGTAATGGCAGCCTTGGCCCTGGCGTGGAATGTGGTGTTCAACGGCTTTTTCGACCGGATGATCAAGCGCTTTGCCATTGTGCATAACGCGTGGGTCCGCGTAGTGCATGCGCTGTTGTTCGAAGGTGGGCTGGTCGCATTGGGCGTGCCGCTGATTGCCTGGTGGCTGAATGTCAGCCTGTGGCAGGCGTTCCTGCTGGATATCGGCGTGCTGCTGTTTTTCCTGCCGTACACCTACGTTTACCACTGGGTATATGACGTGGTGCGCGAGCGGGTGGTGATGCGTTACGAGTCTTGCCCGGAGTAAAAGCAAAGATCGCAGCCTGCGGCAGCTCCTATAGAGGATTATGTGTACTCAATCCCCTGTAGGAGCTGCCGCAGGCTGCGATCTTTTGATCTTCAGAGTTTTACAAAAACATCCCCCCGACGCTCGCCCCCACAATTTTTTATGCGATGCATCAGAAAATCTGGGTAAACAACCAATACAAACTCCCCGACAACACAATCGCCGCCGGCAAGGTCAGGACCCAAGCCATCAGCAGGTTGCGGATGGTCTTCATCTGCAAGCCGCCGCCATTGGCAACCATGGTCCCGGCCACGCCTGATGACAGCACGTGCGTGGTCGACACCGGCAAGCCGAACATATCGGCGGCGCCGATGGTCAGCATGGCCACGGTTTCCGCCGAGGCGCCCTGGGCGTAGGTCAGGTGAGTCTTGCCGATCTTCTCGCCGACCGTCACCACGATGCGCTTCCAGCCAACCATGGTGCCCAGCCCCAAAGCGATGGCCACGGCGATCTTCACCCACAACGGAATGAAGCGCGTGGAACTGTCGATCTGTTGCTTGAACAATTGCAGCTTGTCGGTGGTGTCGGCGTCAAATTCGCCGACCTTGTTCTTGTCCATCAGTCGAATGGTTTCGCTGGTCAGGTACATGTCGTTACGCACGTTGCCCACGGCCTCGGCCGGGACTTTCGACAGCGAACCATAGCCCTTGACCTCGGCGCCAATGCTGCCGGTCAGCGCGGCGAGGGCCGGCACCAATTGAGGCGTCGCTTCCTTGCTGCGTACGTATTCGGAAAGGATCGCTCGCGGATCGCCCGGCGCCGGCAGTGGCGCACTTTTCACCAGCGCTTGCTGAGTGACTTCAGCCACCGCAGCAAATTGCAAAGCCTGGTCCGCTGGCATGGTGCGGTTTAGGGCGTAAGCCATCGGCAGGGTGCCAACCAGGATCAGCATGATCAGGCCCATGCCCTTTTGGCCGTCGTTGGAACCGTGGGCGAAGGACACACCGGTGCAGGTCAGGATCAGCATGCCGCGAATCCACCAGGGCGGCGGCGTGTTGCCCTTCGGTTCCTTGTACAACGCACGGTTCTTGACGAAGGCGCGCAGGGCCAGCAGCAACAGCGCCGCACAACCAAAACCGACCAACGGCGAGAGCAGCAGCGCATAACCGACCTTGGTTGCTTGAGCCCAGTCGACGCCGCTGGTGCCATCGCGGCCGTGCATCAGCGCGTTGGCGATGCCGACGCCGATGATCGAACCGATCAGGGTGTGCGAGGACGACGCCGGCAGGCCCAGCCACCAGGTGCCGAGGTTCCACAGGATGGCGGCGATCAGCAGGGCAAAGATCATCGCGAAACCGGCGGATGAACCGACTTGCAGAATCAGCTCCACCGGCAGCAACGCGATGATGCCGAAGGCTACTGCGCCACTCGATAGCAACACGCCAAGGAAGTTGAAGAAGCCCGACCAGACCACGGCAAAGTTCGGTGGCAGCGAATGGGTGTAAATCACCGTGGCGACGGCGTTGGCGGTGTCGTGGAAGCCGTTGACGAATTCGAAGCCAAGGGCAATCAGCAGCGCCACGCCCAACAGCAGAAATGGTGTCCAGGTGGTCACCACCGTGCCGAGTTCGTTCATGTCGCGCATCAGGCTATAGGCGGTGAACAACAGCCCCATGGCCAGTACGGCAAAAAACACAACGAGCGTGAGCAGGCTGGGTTTTTTATCGAGTTGCGGTTTGCCACTACTGACGGGCGCCTGGGCGGCGGTGAAGGAGGGCGTAGCCATGCCGGACATTCCTGAGGAGGGAAGGAGTGTCGCTCATGATCGTTGCCAAATATTACAGGGAGACTGCCCTGGGTCAGTGTTTGCGGTTTTTACCTGATCCATTGATCTGAAATGAAGAACCTGTGGCGAGGGAGCTTGCTCCCGCTGGGGTGCGAAGCGCCCCCGTTCGTTCAGCTGCGCCGCATGTTCAGGCCTTGCGACTGCTGCGCAGCCGAGCGGGAGCAAGCTCCCTCGCCACAGTGGTTGGAGTGAATCAATAATCCTGCCGCTTACGAAACGCCCACCGCCCCGCAATCACCGTAAACGTCGCCACCAGTGCTACCAGAATCCAGAACCCTTCCGGATCCTGCGAAAGCGGAACCCCACCAACGTTCATGCCAAAGAAACCGGCGATGATGTTGATCGGCAGCGCCAACACCGTCACCACGGTCAGGGTAAACAACGTGCGGTTGCTCTGTTCGTTGAGGTTGGCGGCGATCTCTTCCTGCAACAATTTGATCCGCTCACCCAATGCCGTGAGGTCGTTGATGATCAGCGCGAACTCCTCGGTGGATTTGCGCAACTCCTTCACGTCTTCCTTTTGCAACCACGGCGGCGGTCGATTCAGCAGCCGCAGCAACGAACCCGGCTCCAACGCCAACAGCCGTTGCAAGCGCACCAGCACCCGACGATTGGTGCCCAGTTCGGCGCGGTTGGTCGACAGTCGCGAGGACAGCAATTCATCTTCGACCTGATCGACGCTGAGGCTGGTCTTGCGCACGATCTGGGTCAGCACTTCGCCCTGATCGCGCAGCAAATGCACCAACAGTTCCAATGGTGAACGAAAGCGTTCGCCGGCCTTTACCGACGAGCGCAACTTATCCACCGAGTGCAGCGGTTGCAGGCGTGCGCTGATGATCAGCCGACTGCGCACGCACACCCACAGCGTCGACACATCCGACGAGACCATGCTGCTGAGGTTGAACACCACATCGTTGACCACCGCCAACAGCGCCGAGTCGACATGCTCGATGCGCGTCGACCGCGAACCTTCATGCAAGGCTTCAAAAAACTCGTCGGGCAATTCCAGATGGCTTTTCATCCAGCGCTCGCACGCGGCGTGGGCGAGGTTGAGGTGCAACCAGAGAAACTGCTCGTCGTCTTCCGGTTGTTGCAGGCAGCGCAACGCCCTGGCCGAGTCGATTTCCTGACCGCGCTCACCGGGGCGAAAACTGAAACCGTAAAGCAAGCCGAACAGATCCGGATCGCGATGGCTGTGATCGATGCTGTGGTTCATGAGAGCTCGCAAAGAGAGGCGCCTGTCGCGGGTTTTACAGGTTTACGTGAGCCGCATCATCGCAAGGCTGTTTGACCGTTTTGTGACGGTTTGTTGAATGGCTGCGGTGTTTGTATCCGGGCTGAGGCCGAGTCGATACACAGTCGATCTCAATTGCCGGCCTGGGCTGTCGATGATGGGGTTACTTCGAACTACATTGGATAACCCCATGGTCAGCATCTCGTCCGTTACGATCACGCAGCCTTTGTCGACTGCCTCGACCAGCGCCAACAGCACTGAAGACACTTCCGCGGCGGCAACGGCGTCGGCGTCGACATCGACCGACGACACCAAGGTTTCCGCTGGTGGCGCGCCTGCGTCGGGTGACAGCAGTTCCAGCAGCAGCGAAGAATCCGATTCGGTGAAGGAACTGCGCAAGCAGATCGCCGAGTTGCAAAAGCAGTTGCAGGAACAACAGCAACAACTGCAAGAGGCCCAGGCCAAACAGGAAAGCGCCGATGCCAAGGCAGCCGACGTGGCGGCGGCTCAATCGCAGATATCGGCGACCTCGGCCTCGTTGCAAACGGCCACCGCGTCGCTGTTGCAAGCGTTGCTGGACGAGGGCGGTAGCACGTCGGGTTCGCTGGTCAGCACTTCGGCCTGATCAATCACCCAGACGCAAAAAAGCCGCACGATCGTTAAATCGTGCGGCTTTTTGCTGTGCGTATCAGTCGTCTTTTTTATTCTTCAGGACTTCGCCGGTGGCGGCGTTCAAATCCACGTCCCATTCAACGTTTTTCGCGTCACGCAATTCCACTTCGTATTCGTAACCGTTGAAGTGGTTGTCCAAGTCGCTGTCGGTAATCGTGGCACCCGGATGCAGTTTTAGAACGATCTGGTTCAGTTCTTCCAATGGCTTGATCTTGCCATCCTTGACCAACTGAGGGATCTGGTCGACAGGCACATCAGCCTGGGCCAAACCAGCGGTGAGAGTCAGAGCAGCAGCGGCGAACAGGGCAGTCAAAGTTTTCATGAGCTTCTTTCCTTGGGTGAGCTGTTTAAGTGGGATCAGATTAACTGTGGCAACTTAATTCAGGCTTAATTCACACACATCGCTGGCAAGCCAGCTCCTTGGACTGAGTTGTTCACAACGCTTGCGAACTACACCACTCTGTAGGAGTTGGCTTGCAAGCGATGCAGACACCTCGGTCCCAAATCAATACCCATTATTCTTCAACACCTGATCAACACTCGCCGCTGCCGGACGTTTATAAAACTTCAACAGCTCGCTGGCGCGGTTGGTAAAGATGCCATCAACCCCGGCATCCATGACCTTCTGGAAATCCACCGCCTCGTCGATGGTGTAGACGTGCACCAACAGGCCCTGGTCATGGGTGTATTGGTTCATCCACGGCTTCACCAGATCCGCGTAACTCTGATCACCACCCTTCGTCAATGCGGCGGAAGGGCCGGTGCCGACTGCGCCCTGGACCTTGGCATAGTCGACCCAACGCTGGAATTCGGCTTTGTCTTTCGGTTGCTGTCTGGCGTAGTAAGCGGCTTTGTCTTTCTCACCGGACTCGGCAAATGTCACTTTCGAAGCAGGCTCGATGTTGCCTTCGCCGACCCACAGCAACAGGATTTTCGGCACCTGCGGCATTTCCTTTTCCAGCAATTCGAGGCTGCTCTTTTCGAAGGTTTGCAGAATCACCTTGCCTGGGCCTTGGCCCACCGCCTGCTCGCTTTTCGCCAGTTTCGACCCTGCGGGACTCAGCCAGCCACGGTCCTGCAGTTTGTCTTTGAGGTCGCGCTCAATGCCGGGGAATTGCTTTGGCTCCTTGGTTTCGATGTACAGACCGGGCTTGTGCAGCGGGTTGCCCTGGGCGATGTCGATGATTTCATCGAGAGTGAGGATCTTCAGTCCGACGAACCCAGGGCGCGCGCGATCCGGGTAAGCCGCGTTGAACCAACTGCCGGCATCCAGGGTTTTCAGTTCGGCGATGGTGAAGGCATTCGCGGGGCCGTCCTTGCGCTCAGGGAATTTGCTGGCGACGTCGGTGGTGCGTTGCAGGTTGTTATCGTGCAGGGCGAACAGCACGCCATCCTTGCTGCGTTGCAGGTCCAATTCCAGATAGTCGGCGCCCAGGTCGCGTGCGGCTTTGTAGGCGGCGGCGGTGGATTCCGGTGCATCGAAAGACGCACCACGGTGGGCGATTACTGCCGGGTGCGGGATGCCCAAACGGGTCGCCAATGCCGTGGGGCTTGGCTCGCTGGCCGCGTGGGCTTGGCCAACGGCAAGCAGCAGACTCAACAGCAGGGCGCTTTTGCTAAAGGTTGCAGGCATGGTCGAGATCCTTTCGCGATGGCTATTCAAAGACGTCTCTTTTAGCAACTGAACGTTGCAGGCGCTATCACCAGACCGACCTACACGTGTTTAAAGCTGAATTTATCAACACTTTTGTGCGGTGCTTTGCAGTACTCTTGGCCCCGGCATTTCCCCGGCAGAGGGAAATCCATTCGCTGGCCTTGCGTGTAAACCCTCGAACACTTTTTGTGAGGTTTCCATGCGCATCACGTCCCAACTCATCTGCCAGGCTGCCGACCAACTCAAAGGCTTCGTCGGCCTCAATCGCAAGACCGGCCATTACATCGTCCGCTTCAGTGAAGATTCCTTCGGCATGGACGTGGCTGACAACGGCATCATCCCCACCAGCGAATTCGTCTGGGCCGCCGGTTCCGAACAGACCATGACCCTCAAGCGCGAGTTGATTCAGCTGTTGCTGGATCAGAACATTGACGACCGGATCAACATTACCGAACCGTTGCGGGTGTATATGAATCGGCGGGAAGTGCCGGAGATTTCGGCGGTGCGGAGTTTGCTGCGGGGCTGAGTTTTACCTTGCCCGTGCGGGCCTCATCGCGGGCAAGCCCGCTCCCACAGTGTTTGTGTGAAATGCAGATTCGGCGAATACCACAGACCTGTGGGAGCTGGCTTGCCAGCGATGGCGGTCTTGAGCAATCCACATCAACTAATGACTGAATCTGTAATCCCGCTCAACCCGGCAAACCCGGGTATGACAGCGCGCATACCACGTCGATCGTCCCCGCTCCCGAATCGTACTGTGCTCCGGATGCTGCTTCCACGCCAGAATCGCCGCCGCACTCACCCAATACGACACCGTAATTCCCAACCCATCATCGCCCCGCGCCGACTCCACGCCGAGGAACCCCGGTTGCTCTCGGGCCAGCTCCACCATCCGCGCCGTGGCTTCGGCGTAACCCTGGTCACCTTCCGTGCGCAGCGAGGTGAAGATCACCGCGTAATACGGCGCTGGCGGAGTATTGGCGCTCATGACGAGTGCTCCACGCAAGCTTCGACCAAGGCCCGCACCAACGGCGGCAAAGTACCCTTGAGCGCGGCGCGTTCTGGCTGGAACAGGGTGGCGACGAAGAACGGATGATCGCTGAGTTCCACCGCTCGCAAACCCTGTGCCGAATCCAGGCCGACGCTGTGCAGTTCATGTTTCAGCAACTCCCGTTCGAACTGCGGATTCACAGCGTAGCTGCAGCGATAGCCTTCGCGAATTTCGGAAGTTTCGTACGCCTGGGCCGTCAACGAACCCTCAAGCAAATGAATGTTGTCGACCGCCTCGACCAGCGAACAGGTCAGTGGCGTGAGTAGCACCCGGGCAGCATCGGGAGACGTCTCGCCGTGTTCAGCATCCGTCCAGCCCAGCACATTGCGGGCATATTCCAGTACCGCGTGTTGAAAGCCACCGCAGGTGCCGAGGAAAGGTCGCTTTTGCTCGCGGGCAAAACGGATCGCTCGCAACGCGCCGTCCATGTTGCGATAAGGGCTGGCGGGGACGCACCAGAAACCGTGGAACTCATCGAGTGGTGTGTCGGCGTTGATGCTCTCGGTCGCCAGCCATTGCCATTGCACACTCAGCCGCGTGTGTTCGGCGGCCATGCCTAGAGCCACGGGAATGGCCTGGTGGGCGGTGACCTGCGCGTCGTAGTCACCGATCAGGGCGATGAGGATGGTGCGGTTTTCCATGAGTGGTCTCTGCACTTGTTGATTACTGACGCCCACTATAGATTGGCGTTCACGCACTCAATATTGGCGTTACTCCAAGTGATCAATGCAGCTACGCACTATCGACTGGACTATCCGGACCTGGCCCTGATTCTTGCGCTGGTGCGCGGCGGCTCTCTGGCTCGGGCTTCGCAGCTGTTGAGGGTGGACGTCTCGACGGTGTTTCGCGCCGTGCGTCGACTGGAGGCCGCGCTCGGTCAGCAACTGTTCGAAAAAAGCCGTGCCGGCTACCTGCCCACCTCCTTGGCGCAGACCTTGGCCGAACAGGCTGAGCGTGCCGAACTAGCGCTGGAAGCGGCGCGCATCGGCGTGGAGCAGGGCGGCGAAGTCATCAGCGGCACCGTGCGCCTGACCTGCACCGATTCGGTCCTGCAAGGTTTGCTGTTGCCGGCACTGGCGCAGTTCATGCCGAACTATCCGGCGCTGACCATTGAACTCAGCACCTCCAACGACTTCGCCAACCTCAGCCGTCGAGATGCCGACATCGCCCTGCGCTTGACCCGCACTCCGCCCGAGCATTTGGTGGGGCGACGTCTGGGGGATATTTCCTATCGCGTGTGCGCCAGTGCCGGTTATTTGAAGACGGTCGATACCCATGACCTGGCCGCACTTACCTGGATTGCCCCGGACGATTTCCTGCCTGATCACCCGACCATTGCCTGGCGCCGCCAAGCGTTTCCGGGCGTGACACCAGGCTATCGTTGCAACAGCATGCTCTCTGTCACGGAACTGGTGCGGGCCGGGCTGGGTGTGGCGGCGTTGCCGGACTTTTTGATCGGTGATGGATTACAGCCGTTGGGCGAGCCTCTGCACGGTTACGACACCGCGCTATGGCTGCTGACCCGCCCGGATTGCCGCGCCTTGCGTTCGGTGGTGACACTGTTTGACGAGTTAGGGCGGGCACTAAAACTGTCGTGAGCCTGCTCAGGCCTTTGGCTGATCCTTGCGCACGAAATGTTGATGCATCTCCGTCGTCAGGCTTTCGATGCGTTCGGTCAGTTCTTTGGTCATCTGTGTCAGGCGGGTGTTTTGCTGCAGCAACTCCAACAGTTGCGCGGTGTTCTGCGCGGCTTGGGCCTGCCGTTCAGTGTTGGCAACCGCCAGCGCTTCGCGGTGCTGCGCATCGGCTTCTGACTGCGCTTTGTCTCGCGCGGCCTGACGGGTCTGGGCCAGCAAAATCAACGGCGCGGCATACGCCGACTGCAAGCTGAACGCCAGGTTGAGCAGAATAAACGGGTAAACGTCGAAATGGGTAACGCCGGTGACGTTAAGGCACACCCACAGCAGCACAATCAGCGTCTGCGCCCCGAGAAAGGTCGGCGTGCCGAAGAACCGCGCAAAGGCTTCGGCGCGCAGGGCAAATTTGTCGGTGCCAAATGTCGGCGCCAGATGGGCGTGGGGACGATGGAAACGCAGATGGTCGACGGGTGCGGCGGTGTCGCGGGTCGGCGTGGTCATGGTGTTCTCAGCAGGACATTGGGACTGAGGCTCACTATAGCCCCGACGCCAGTTTCATTCTGAAACACATGTTCGCCGCTAACCATTGTTCGACAGGTCCGCCGAACTTGTCATTTATTGCAGCTGATAACAGGCCAGGAACATGTCTAGCGCGGACTCCACTACGGCGGCTTGCTCTTCGGCGGGCAAGCTCGGCCGGCCCATGGAAATCTGCGGCCAGAACGCGAAGGATTTAAGCAAACCCTGAACCTGTTGTGCCGCGAACTCCGGGGCGACCGCTTTCAATCGTCCATCCGCTTGGGCCGCACGAATCCAGACGGTCAGGCCCTCTTCGCGCTCACCCATTTTTGCAACCATGCTCTGGGCGCGCTCGGGAGAATGGATGGCTGCGGCGATGGCGACTCGCGCCAGGTCGAGAAGGTTTTCATCACTCAACATCTGTAGCTTTGCCGTCAGTTGCTGGCGCAATTGTTCGCGCAGAGGCCGATCGCTGCTGTAAGGCGTTTCCTCTTCTGCAGTCACCCGAATCCATAATTGATTAAGAATCTCGGCGAATAACTCTTCCTTGCTGGGGAAGTGGTTGTACACCGTGCGCTTCGACACGCCTGCAGTAGCGGCGATCTTGTCCATGCTGGTGATGTCGAAACCGTTGGCACGGAATTCGGCAATCGCCGCCTGAATGATGGCTTCGCGTTTTCGGTCGGTGAGGCGTTGTGGAGCTGTCATAAATACGCTTCGGCAGAAAAGTTAAAAATTACACTCGGCAGTTTACTTGCGAACGGCTTTGATGCAACCTTGGAACTACACTGTGCAGTGTAACGTTTTGTTAATGCGGCACAGTCAAAAATAGAGTTTCGGCTAATGCGTGCGTGCAACGGCCATACATCGTCCCAAAGCGGGAAATCGTGAGACGTGCGGTTTTCCTGGAGTCATTCAGTCATGGCCAATTCAACTTCCCCGGCGGATAACGCCTCTACGCCTGAAGCGTCCCTTCAGGTGGAAGGACTCTTCCGAAACCATGCCCCCGTCAAGCGTGAAGGCTTTCGCAAAACCTTGCGCATCCTGTGGAACGTCATCTTCCACAAACCTCACAACACCCGCCCCAGCGCCCCGGTGCCGGTACAACCCCTGACGCAGGCGGCGCTGATTGCCGCGCCGAACCACAGCGTCTACCGCCTCGGCCATTCCACGGTATTGCTGAAGCTACATGACAAGTTCTGGATCACCGACCCGGTGTTCGCCGAACGCGCATCGCCTGTGCAGTGGGCCGGCCCCAAGCGCTTTCACCAACCACCGATCAGCCTGGAAGAGTTGCCGCCGATTGAAGCCGTGATTCTTTCCCACGATCACTATGATCACCTCGATCATCAGGCTGTGCTGAAACTCGCTGACAAAACCAAATACTTCCTCACCCCGTTGGGCGTGGGCGATACCCTGATCAAGTGGGGCATCGATGCCAGCAAAGTTCGGCAACTGGATTGGTGGGAGGGCACCGAAGTCGATGGCATTCAGTTCATCGCCACCCCGTCGCAACACTTCTCCGGCCGCGGCCTGTTCGACGGCAACAGCACCCTCTGGGCCTCATGGGTGATGATCGACGGCGACACACGCATTTTCTTCAGCGGCGACAGCGGCTACTTCGACGGCTTCAAACGCATCGGCGAACAATACGGCCCGTTCGACCTGACCCTCATGGAAACCGGCGCCTACAATGTCGACTGGCCGCATGTGCACATGCAACCCGAACAAACCCTGCAAGCCCACATCGACCTCAAGGGCCGCTGGCTATTGCCGATCCACAACGGCACCTTCGACCTGTCGATGCACGCCTGGTACGAACCCTTCGACCGCATCCTCGCCTTGGCCTGGGAGCGAAACGTTTCGATCACCACGCCGCAGATGGGTGAAGCGTTCAACCTGATGCATCCGCAACGTGGTGGTGCGTGGTGGTTGGCGGTGGAAGGGGAGGGTGAACAGATCACAGTGCAGAATGCGTAATGCATTTCTAACGGGCCGCTTTTCATGAAGCGGCCCGTGCAAAGCCTTCACTCAACCATCGCAAAATCCGCCCGCCCCACTGGATTCGGCGTAGACCCTCTCAAATTCATCCCGCGCCCTGGCGCAAACCCCGGGAAGAACACCAACCCTTCCGATTCAAACCGATACGCAAGCGTCAACCGAGTGACATCCAGCACCTCACGCTCCGCTTCGAAGCGCTGAATGGCATCGACGGAAACCCCGGATTCCTGCGACAACTCTTCCACACTCCAACCCAGCATCGCTCGGGCCTGGGCGCAGTGGGCCGGGGTGAATTGGAAGAGGGCGATACGTTCCAGGGTGATTTTCATCGCTTGAGAGGCCATGGGTGTTCTCCGGGCTCGAGAGTGTTGATTCAAAATATACTGTGTTTTTGTACAGTTGTTTTGAGCCGGGATCAAATTGATTTTTTTATTTTTGCTAATACGCAGACGGACGGCACCTGTCTGGCTACTTGCTGTATTTCGTCTCGATTTCGGGGTTGGTATGCGCGGTTTTTTCCGCAACAATCACGCGTCCAACATTCAAAACGCGTGCAGGAGGACACCATGGCGATAGCTGAAAGCGACTGGAAGAAATTCAAGACACTGCGCCAGATTGCGCTCGATCGTTTCTGCCAAGGTGTACTCGCCGATGCCAAGGCGATTACCCAACACGGTGCTCTCTCGGCTCACGCTGGGTACGGAATGCTTTACGGGCTGATCCAGGATCGAAACAAGGACATGGCCCGGGCCTTTGACCACAACAGCCAATCGCGCTCCAGTGCGCTCAGGGGGTTAGCTTTGATGGTCATGCATGATTTGCTGACTGATGCAGAGTTATCGATCCTCAGTGAAGATGCGCTGGACTACATCTCAGGTGTGGTGCGCCAGCCCTATGAGATGGTGTGGGTTGACGAACTCGAGCCACGGGACTGGTAGCCGCATCAGACTTCATCAAAGGACCCCGCATGTTGATCTTCAACTGTACCGAAGCAGCCAGCCAATTCTTCAGCCGCGTGCACAAGGGCAAGAAAATCACCCCGGTGGAAAAACCGCCATCGTCCATTATCGAAGACGATGCGCCCGACGAGTCAGCAGAGCAGTGGCTGGTCCACGCGATCACCGTCCAGCGCAAGCACGTGCTGTTCGTCATCCACGTACAAACCCGTTACTGCATGATTTTCGCGGACGCGAAAAAAGCAGATATCGAAGGTTTCGTTCAACGTTTTACAGAGCGCTGGATAAATGGCCTGATCCGTCATGCCGGGCAATACGACATCCTTCGCTGGGTTGATGACGAGCCGATGATGGAGCGTTTTGTTGAAAATTGCGGCGACTACTTGTTTTACAAACGCGGTCATCGCGGAGCGCAAAAACATCTCAATGAAATTGCCTGGGTGTTTGAAGACTTCGCCGCCGAATGGGGCTCCTTACCCTCGGACGAGTTTTCGGCCGGCCGCTTCGATGGCGATATGAACGACGCTCCAAGGAGTAGCAAAGGGCACAAGGACTATTACTTCCCCGATGAGGAAATGATCGCCCACTGGTTGCGTCATTACGTGGGCCTCGATGAGCCTGGCGTCCGGGCCGCCCGTGAACGGCGCATGGAAGTGAAGCGGGAGATATGGAAACTCCAACGTCAGCTTGATTACGACGCGCAATAAGCCGGTGCGATGACGCTGTGACCCAGTCTATTAATCTGCCAACCCCGTCGCCTCCCGCACAATAAAGTGATCCAGATTCTCAATATTCGCGCTAAAAACCCCGAACGTCTGCTCGGGGTTTTTCTTGCTCGGCACCTGCTTCAGCTCCGGCGTCACACCATAAAAGAAGCAATACAACTCACTTCCGCTCTCGATGGCATGCTTGATCTCCTCCAGGAACGCCTTGCGCTTGCGGTAGGTGTCGATCAGGTTCTTGCTCAGGTAAACATTGACTGAATACGGTTTCTTCTCGAACCACACTTTCTTCTCGAAATCGATACGAAAGCTTTGGGTGTAATCCTTGATCTGCTTGACCTTGCCCCAGTAAATCAGCCCCTTATTGTCTTGCAGGTATTCGATCTTCTTGAAGAACGAAGCGTAGGGCGCAGTGTGCTCGCCGATCTTCAGCGGCATGCGCTTGAGCAGATCCTTATCCTCGAAGTTCGACACGAAACACTCCACCGGATGGGCGAAGATGCTGGTTTTGTCCGGTGCCGAATCGCGGCTTGGCTGCTCGACGGCAGTGGCGGCAGAAGGTGCTAAAGGCTCATGCCTTTGCGTATCGGGGGACGCCGCAGCGCTGGACGGCTTACGTACATACGCACGCCGGGTCAGCAACAATTCCGACGGAAAATGTTCCTCACGATTGTCATCCGTTTCCGCCCCGTCCAACTCCACACCCGAAGCCGGTGTCTTCAGGCTGACATACGTACAGCCCTCGACATGCCGTGTACTCGGCAAGTTCTTGAAATGCGGCGTGCGCACGTAGTTCACATTCTTGGCGTTGAACGTCCCCAGTTCATTCGCCGCATCGAACGCTAAACGACAGGCATCGTTAGGGCACTGGAAATGTTCCTTGGAGGAGTCGAACGCCATCGTCTCGTCGAAATTCAGATCGCGCACGTCATAGATCGACAGTTTGGCGTCGAGGCTGAGGCAGTAGGCGAGGTCGAATTTCATGGGCTATCAGGCTCTGAAGTGGATCGTTTTTATAGTCGTAAAGCATTCGCGCTGCACGGTTATTTCCACATTTTGAGTGGTGTGGCTCCAAGCAAGATGGCACTATGCTATATCTTTTTGCGCTGCCCCCTCATCATCCGGGGGCAGGCGTTCGAATTTCTGACAAGGACTCGTTGGATGCTAATCGCGCTCGTCGTTATGAACGCCATCTATTTGATCTGCAGCCTGCTGCTCATCCCCCTCCGAAACTCGCAAGTACGTGAGTTGCACAGCCAGCTCCCGCCAGTCACCCACATGTGGTCTTGATCGTCTCGGTTCCCGAGGCGCTGCGACGCCTGCCTGAGCGGATTGCAACCGTTTCGATCGGCATATTCCCTCGAGTGACTGGCCATCCAATTACCGGCAGCCCCGGGTACAGCGACCAATTGTGCTGACCACGTTTTCCCATCGGGCCATGCCTTCAGATTCAACGCTTTACAACATGACAAAGCCTCTGCTGAGAGCAGAGTGAACTTACACATAGGGAGAGTCACCGTGCGTAAAAAGCTTCTCGTTTCAGTGCTGGCATTGGCCATTGCAGCAAGCTCTGGCTGCGCCGAGTTGGGTATCAACAAGCAGCAAGCCGGTACTGCGGTCGGCGTCGTCGCTGGCGCGGTGGTAGGTCAATTCATTGGCAAAGGCAGCGGCAGGGTTGTCGCCACGCTGCTTGGTGGCGCCATCGGCGGTTTCGTCGGTAACAAGATCGGCGCAATGCTCGATGACCAGGATAAACAGGCACTGGCGCTTCGTACCCAGGAAGCTTTGAATTCGTCGGCAAGTACTACAGAACAACCTGTGACTTGGACTTCTGGCCACTCTGGTGCGTCTGCGCAGATCACTCAGGGCCAGGAGTACACGCAAACCAAGACGGTTGAAGTCAAACGTGCGCCGAAGATCGTTGCGGTTCCTTCGATGAAACTGCTCAACGAGCAGTACTTGACCAAAAGCAGCTCCAACGTCCGCTCTGCACCCGACAAAAACGCGGAAAAAGTGGGCGGTTTGAAACCGGGTACCGAGTTCACCGCTGTTGGCTCTACCGGCGACTGGATTCTTGTCGGCCGCAAGGGCGTGACCGTGGGTTACGTCAACAAGGACCTGGTCGAACCAAAATCTGCAGCGCTGGCGAAAAACCAGAAAACAGCGGTGAACCTGGACGAGATGAACGTCGCGGCTGACAAGGAAACCAAGGCCTTCGATCTGGATTCGATCCCGACGCTGCCCACTCAGCAGGTCGCTGCAGAAACCTCTTGCCGTCCCGTGACCGTGAGCCTGAAGGCGCCTGACGGTAACACCGAGGAAGAGAAAAACACCTTCTGCAAACAGGCCAATGGCACTTGGGAACTCATCTAAGGATCTCCATGAAAAACCGCGCAATCGTTCTAGTGGTGGCGGGGGCCTGTGGCATCGCACCGCAAGCGTTCTCCCACGAACTCGCTTTCTCTAAAACCGAACAGATTCACGTCGTCGTTGATGGAGACGCAACCACCTGGTGCAAACCTGAAGTGGCCATCACCATGCAGCGTCCCGCGTGGGATGACCAGAAGCCATTGAACACGCTTCTGAGCAAGCTGCCCTTCATTCTCGGCCAAGAGTGCCCGACGGCGAAGGTCACTTGGAAAGCTGTCGACGCGAAAGGGGCGGTTTTCGCCACTGGCGCGGGCAACGCAACCAACCTGGGGCTTGCCACGCTGACGGCACCGCCGGTAGCTCCAGCAGCACCAGCAACGCCGGCAGTTGTAGCAACAGCTCCTGCGGCAGTTGCACCGGCAGAGGCAAAGGTCGCTGTGGCCGCCCCAGCCCCGGCTCCAGTCGCCGCTGTGCCGGTTGAGCCTGTTGTGAGCGCACCTGTCGCGGTGTCCCCGGCTCCCGAGGCTGTACCGGTTCCGGTGGTGGCGCAACCGGCTCCAGCGCCGGTGCCAGTGGCTGTTGCTGCTCCTGTTTCGGTGCAGCATGCTGCTGTAGTTCAAGCGCCTACGGTGGCAGCGCCTGTCGCTCCCGCACCTGTTGCGGCTGCACCCGCAGCCGAAACTCCCAAGCCCGTTGCTCCAGCCGCTCCAGCCGCTCCAGTCGCGCCACCGACTGCCGTTGCCGCGGTGCCAACTTCTGATTTTGGCCGTTCATTGGTACTGGCCAACCAAAACCTGATCGGAATTACCGACGGTAGCGGATGCAAATGGTTGATCAGTAAATCGGTCATTGATGAAAGCGATCCAAGCCTGTCCTTCACGTCGACACCCGCAATGCCTTGCGGGGCATCCGGTTATGCCGAGGGTAGTTTTGACAAGTTGAAGTGGGCTGTCCCGAACACCTACCGCGGCGATACCTGGTCGAAAACCACCGTGCATCCAAGCGGCCTGATGTTCAACCCGGCAATCGCCCCCGCCGTGAAAGGAAAGGCGCTGTCCTTCTTGAGCCACAACGCCGATCAGGCGCTGTTTCAGGTGGGTGAACTTCCGGCACGCGGCATGAAGGTTTATCTGGCCTTCGAACGCCCTTCGTACCGCGTGCTGTCGCCGTTCGGGAGCGATCCGTATTACGTGGTCATCACCGCGGACGAAGCATTTGCTCTCGATCCGGTCGAGTTGAAGCGTGCAGTCGTCGAGGTCTACCAACTGGTGAAGGCCACGTCACCAAGTACCGTCGGCCTGTCGAATCTGTTCTTCGCGAAAAACTTCCAAGCGCTGTACCCAGTGGGTTACGCCTCCGAAACCAAGGACAATATTCTGCGCTCGCGCATGGGTGAAAATCGCGGCGAGTTCTATTTCGACGCCCGCCAAGGCACCAACTATGCCCTTCGTCGTGAAGAGCTGCGCCTGAGAGAGGCGCGCCGCCTGCAGCAGCAAATGGCGGAGACGCACACTCGGGTACTCGATCGTTATGAGCAACTGAAAGCTGGCATGAAGGACTACAAGGGGCGCGAGGCGGAAGCCCTGGCTCAGATGGCGGGCATCAAAGTTTCGTTCAGCTCGCCAATCGCCATGCTCAATCCATCGTCTTCAAAGTCTGCTGTACCGATGATGATTCACGTCACGGGCAAGTCCGGCGACTTCTACGAGATCGACTTCCCGCGCAAGGGCCGAGTCCAGGCCGACGTCGAGCTGGAAAATCAGTGGTACGTGATGCCGGCGGCCAACATGACGCCATACCTGCCATTGGAAGACGGTCGCGCTGTTCCTACCTTCCGTGTCTACCCGGTCGCGGATGCGCAAGCCTGTGAACAGGATCACTGCGCAGACAGGGTTTCCTTCGGCGCCGTCCTGGCCAAGGAATTCCCGAACGCCGGCATCGACTTCAGCTGGACTCCGGAAGTCTCCCAGCAGTATCTGGCTGCCTGGCAGCAAGCATCCGCCCAAATTCAGTAAGGCCTGCTCACTATGAAAACGATGAACAAGAAGCACATTCTCATCGCCGTTGCGATCGCAGGCGTTGCGATCATCGCTGGGGCCTCAATGCTGTCCAGCGCCGCAAAGAAGAAATCAATCAGTTACTACGAGGAGCTCAAGCAGCAGTTTTTCCTCGATAACGTACTGAGCGAGGGCGAGATCTCCTATTCCTTCTGGTCCGGCAACGTCACGGTGGAGTCGCCAGAAATCCGCATGGTGGCTGCCCATACCAACGGAGCCGAGCAGTTCCTGAAGGGCATCGCGTCCATGCTGGGTGGAAAAGATGGCGGCGCGAGTGAAACCGGCCTGGCGGCCTGGTCGCGTTATTTGTTGGTGTCCACCACATCCGGCGGTAATGCAGGCGGTGTTTATCTGAAGGCCGACGCGCTCAAGGTCAGTCACTCCGGCGATAACAAAGACGGTGAGATTCATGTCCAGTTGTTGGGCATGGACATGAGCAACCCTTATCTGTCGCGCAAGGGCACGGACGTCGTCCTGGTGTCGGAAGTTGCTGATGAAATTCAGCCTCGCGTGGACATCGACCAGTACGGTGGCGTCGTTAAATCGAACTACTCGTGGGGCAGCAACATGGTCTCGCGCCTTCCGTCTACCGGTGCGTTTATCACCGGTGCAACCGGTGAGTTCGGTACCAAAGTGGACGTGGACTTCACCCTCAAGCGCTCCGACGACGGTGAAGGCTCGGTCAAGTTCGTGGTCGTGCATCGAATTGATGGCAGCGAAATCGGACGGATTGTTCGTGAGGCCAAGTTCGCTTCGCTGGCAGAACTGGATGATGTCCAGGAGCAACTCAAAGGGGCCCTGGGCGGATTCATCATGGGGGCTTTCAGTACTTCAATGGGCCAGACCGTATTCGCCGAAGCGGTGGGTAACTTTGCGCGCAAAACCAAAGTGGCCAGTTACTCACTGACTTACAAAGGCTTTGAGCAACTCAAGGACGGCTTCGACGAATACAAGGCAGCGACCAAGAGCCAGGACTTCGCCGGCTTCTGTCATGAAGCGGGCCTGTCTGATTACCAGAGCGACTTCGGCGCCAAAGCGAAAAATCACAGCGACTCGGAATGTGCGATTGCCGAGAAACTCGCCACCGACGGTAAGTTCGTCGAGGACTACGAGTTCAAGGAGGACAAGTCACTGTTCGCGGGATTGTTCGTCAGCAAAAGCTACACGCTAGAGACCAACTGATCTCCATCTCCCAACCAGGAGCCCGGCCTGCCGGGTTCCTCGGTCAACATCGTAAATAAAGGACAGGGCACTTCATGATGAATGCATCAAAATGGGCGATCGGCGCGCTGTGCGCAGCGCTGCTGGCGGGTTGCGGCTCCAGCACGGACAAGGCTGAAGAACTGGTAAAAGTCATGGGGCTGGACACCCAGTACAAGATGGTTGTTCAAGTCGCCACGGCAGGTTATTCGCAAAAGTATCGCGATGTCCCTTCGGCGAAGATCCGGGCCGTCATCGAAGAAAACATCCCCCAGGAACTGCTCAAAGACACACTGATCGAGGTCTACGCCGAACACTTCGACGCGGACGAACTTGAACTCATGATCAAGGCAAACAAAAATCCCGCCAACGCGATGGCAGTCATCATGAACTCCAAGGATGGAATGAACCTCGCGAAGAAGGCCATGGAAGTCCAGGCGGACTTGCAGCGCGATATGGCGAAGGCCTTTGAAGACCGCGACGAGGACATCATTGACGAGTTGGATGATTTGCAAGCGGAGGCTCGCGGTTGAACTGGCTGCGATAATGAGCCGGTGTCGGCGGGGCTTGCTTGCTATGGATGTTTCGTTCAATTTCCGATCCGGACCGCCCCGCAACAACACACTCCACTGTGGCGAGGGAGCTTGCTCTCGCTGGGCTGCGAAGCAGCCTCAAAACAATTTGTCCCGATAGATGAACGCCACTTGGTAGTCAAAGGCAGACAAGCGAATGATATGGAGGAAATGGGGTTGAAGCGTACTGACCCATTGAGAGCCAACGTCAAATCCACCGTTGTTTATGTTGTTTTCGATTGGCAGGCCAAATGCCTCGATCACCGAGCCATCATCGCCAAGATCTTGCGACAGTTCCTCTCCTTCGCCTAGCTCAGTTTCCTTGTCGTACCATTCAAGTCTTATTTTCAATCCCATAGCTCACCCTGTTTCATTGCTTGGCACAAGTTCCTATGAAGTATTCCAAGCCCGCAGGAAATCTAACGCCTAAAATTTCGGACAGTGCCATTACTTGAGACTCGTTCAAAAGTAACTCGCCTGGTTCCATTTCAGCGAGTGGCTTGGATTCAATGAGTTGAGCGACTTTTTCATTGAGTTCACTGCCATCAATGTCCAGTTCGAATTGTAAAGAATCGTCCTTCTTATCGTCCGGATGAAAGCCAGTGATTAATAGGTAGCGCATGTTTTACTCCTTAATTTCTTGAGGTTTTCCTACCCGGTTTCGCTGGTTTTGTTTGCTCGCCGGTAATGTGGTTGTATTCACCAAGGTGAATCCCCAGTTTGTCGTATTTTTCCACGGCATTACTTTTGTAGTCCCATTCATAAATTCGTCCCTTACGGTCAACCCAACGGGCGCGTTTCCTTCCTCCTCCTTGAACAGATGACTTTGATTTTGCTCGGACTGCATCGGGGAAAGCGGGTAGCGTTTTCGGGTGGTCATAATACGAGTGATCCCCGATTTGACTGACAACGATATAAACCGGCCTAACCCCAGACCCCACCGGAAACACAAGAATAAAATCCTTGTACTCAGGCGGATAGATCGGGTTCACGATGATGCTATCCGCCTGTTTCGTCGGCGGATAAACCCAGATGTGCGGCGCCTGCGGTGCAGTTTCAAGCTTAGGAATGCCGAGGATGTCGGAGCCGTCTTCGGCCGGGGTCCATATCAGTTCGATGCCTTGACCGAGGTCTGCGACGTAATGGCTCTCGCGCAAAGCGATCTGCACCACATCGACCATTTCCCAATCATTGTTTTTACCGGTGTAGAAGGCGTAGCCCTTGAGACTGCCGTCAGCCTGTTGTTCGATTTGCAGGCGCATTCGAGTGCGGGCCTGCTTGAGCGCACGTAGTTGGTCTTCGGTATAGAGGGCGCTGTCGCCAAGGCTGGACGTCCAGAACAGCGCAACTAAACCGACGAGTGTCTTGGCTCCGACCGCACCGAGTGTGCTCAAGGCTGGAGTTGCGATATTTGGGGTGCCAAGGGCCAGCCGACCGATGCCAAGCGAAAGCGTAGATCCGCTGATCGTTTGCAGATTCAGCAGACCGCCATCGTCGACCTCGCGAGCGCCGAGCCAGGCGATCTCGCCGTAGTCCTGCAGGCTGTCGGTGGGCACCATCCCCGAAGGATTGGAGTAGTTGATAACCGCGTCCGGCAAATTGCAGGACTTGGCGAAGACGCATCCGACTTGAACCGGTTTCTGTTCAACCTCGACAACCTGTCGCTTGCGCAGTAATTCGTCTTGCCTGGCGAGCATGGCCTCGTAGGCGTCCTGCCAAGCATCGCGCTCGGCCAGTTCGCTAGGCGTCATGAAGCGGTAGGTGACGTGATGGCCGTCACCGGAAGGCGGGTTCCTAAGCTGGGGAATGTCCTTGTTGTCAGCCACTGACTGTCCTTGTGCGTTCGTCCATCGGCGACCCTGTGAAAGGGCTGCGCGACGTTAGCGAACGGGACAAGGTGTGGCAGTAGGATGCTTCTTGAATGATGCTAGGAAATGTCTTTGTTTTTCAGGATTGTGGTGCGGGGTAAGCTCCCTCACCACAGAAGGCGATTCGCTCAGCTATTCGCGAACTAACCGTCCAATCTTTTTATAGAGCAACTCAGCGTATGCCTCACTGTCACTCGAATGATGGCAACGCCGATGGCAATTCGGGCACAGCGCTACGGCGTTGCTGACTTGATCCGAGCCTTTGTCGGCAAGCGGTTTAACGTGATGAACTTCCAGATAAGGTAAACCTAGCTTTTGGAACGGTGCGGGTTCGTCACAACCTTCGCAATGACCTTCGGCTTCATTTCGCACCCACGCTCGGACCTCGGGATCACGAACGTATGCCGAGCGAGAGCTCGCCACTCGCCTAGGCTTCTTAATGCCTTTTGGCGGTTCCTTTATCTTTTGTTTCTGAAGCACCGCGGCACGACGTTCCAGCGTTTCTTCATCAGCAGTCGGAGCAGTGGGGTCGCCAGGCTGAACGCCTCGTTCAGTGAGCGCGGCTCGAATTGATTGCTCAACGTTCGATCCGACGTTTTTGGCAGGCTTGTACCCCTTGATGAATTCTCGATCCATCTTCATTAGAACAGTAGAAATGTTCTGCATTCGGAATTCGACAGAGCCTTTGGTACGAGTGGGCAAGGCCGATTTCCGCAGAGCAAGATTCACTTCCGTCTTAACGAATTTCTGACCACTTAGCTCAAGTGCGAGCATCTTCAGATAGGCATCCACCGCAGCCTTAATCTCAGAAACGCTCCAGTCGCTGTCCTTTTTCTTTTCGCTCATACAATCGCCGAGAGATGAAAACCCTCGGACGATACTGAGTGGCCATTACGGCTGTCTACGAAAATTCCTACAGAAAATAGCGACGGATCTCGCGAGCACTCCTACAAACAAGTCACTTAGCACACCAAATGGTTCAACGACTGAAACACCTGAGCTAGCTTCCGCCACCAAGGCTTAGCCACTGACACGCTTCTATGCGTGTGATCGTTCGATAGATAGGCCAAATCCCGCAGCCTAATGTGGATAGATCTTGAATTGCTGTAGGAGCTTAAGCATTAGCTGAGAGCGTGAGTAAGAGTTTTCCTACTCCATAAAAAAGCCCCGATCAGATCGGGGCTTTCAGATGTTCAATTTGCCGATTCAAGTCGTCAAATCGCGGCCAGCTCAGGAATCAATCCCAGCTCAAAGCCCCACCAGTCTGATACTCAATAACCCGCGTCTCAAAGAAGTTCTTCTCTTTCTTCAAGTCCATGATCTCGCTCATCCAAGGGAACGGGTTAGTCGTCCCAGGGTACTCTTCCTTCAAACCGATCTGGCTCAAACGACGGTTAGCGATGAACTTCAGGTAGTCCTCCATCATCGCCGCATTCATCCCCAACACCCCACGAGGCATGGTGTCGCGAGCGTATTCGATCTCCAGCTGAGTGCCTTGCAGAATCATCTGCGAGGCTTCTTCCTTCATCTCGGCATCCCACAGGTGTGGGTTTTCGATTTTGATCTGGTTGATCACGTCGATGCCGAAGTTCAGGTGCATGGATTCGTCGCGCAGGATGTATTGGAACTGCTCGGCGACACCGGTCATTTTGTTGCGGCGGCCCATGGAGAGGATCTGGGTGAAGCCGCAGTAGAAGAAGATGCCTTCCAGAACGCAGTAGTAGGCGATCAGGTTGCGCAGCAACTCTTTGTCGGTTTCGACGGTGCCGGTTTCGAACTTCGGATCGGAGATCGAACGGGTGTATTTGAGGCCCCAGGTGGCTTTTTTCGCGACCGATGGGATCTCGTGGTACATGTTGAAGATTTCGCCTTCATCCATGGCCAGCGATTCGATGCAGTACTGGTAGGCGTGGGTGTGGATCGCCTCTTCGAACGCCTGGCGCAGGATGTACTGGCGGCATTCCGGGTTGGTGATCAGGCGGTAGACGGCCAGGACCAGGTTGTTGGCAACCAGGGAGTCGGCGGTGGAGAAGAAGCCGAGGTTGCGCATGACGATGCGGCGCTCGTCGTCGGTCAGGCCTTCCGGGTTTTTCCAGAGGGCGATGTCGGCGGTCATGTTGACTTCTTGCGGCATCCAGTGGTTTGCGCAGCCGTCCAGGTACTTCTGCCAGGCCCAGTCGTACTTGAATGGCACGAGTTGGTTGAGGTCGGCGCGGCAGTTGATCATGCGCTTTTCGTCAACGGCGACACGGGCGGAGGCGCCTTCGAGTTCGGCGAGGCCTTCGGCGACGTCGAGAGAATCCAGGGCAGCTTTGGCGCGGGCAACGGCAGCGGAGTCAGCGGCGGTTACGGCGCGGGCTTCGAGGGCGGCGGCACCGCCAGCGCTGTCGAGACGGTCCATGTTGGCTTCGGTGGCGTGGCCAGCGTTAGCGCTCTTGACTGCTACTTCCGTGTCTTCTTTGTCGAATTCGTCCCAGCTCAGCATGACGTGTCGTCTCCTGCGTGAGGGCCAGATTGCCCGTGTGAAATTGATTAGTCGGTATTTCACACGGCCGTACTGGCCGCGTTGGATCTAAAGGAATCGTTTTTTGCACCAGCCGAGGCAGGCAATAAAACAGAATTTTGTACGGGGTTCCGAGAGCCTCTGATGGGCGCAGCGAGCATGGAATGCGACTGCGGGGCTTCAGACTGGCTTTTCATCCCTGTAAGGGAATATTGCAGGCCCGTTTAAGGCGGCATTATAGGGAAATTTTCACGGGCGTGGTGGGGCGAATCCGCGCATGGGGCGGTCGAAAGGGCAGGTTTTTCGGTCGGAGCGAGGGTTTACAGGGCTTTGGCGGGTGAAGATTTTTTTTCGCAAAAAATGCTTGAAATCGGTTTTGCTCAAAAAACAATCAAAAAACGGCTTTTTTCACTACATCTTGTGTTTCTAAACGCTTTTCGACGACTCCAGACACAACTGAGCCCGACCGGAATCGGGCTGAAATCGACCTTCAGCGATCAGTTTAAAGGTGCCGATTCGGTGCAGTCACCATCAGCCGCCGGAGCAGCCGTTACCCATAACGCTGTAGCGCAGAATATGGCGTTGACCTTTTGAATCGTCATATTCCATTTTCATCGGCACAACTTCACACACATTCGGAACTTCGCTCATGGAAATAACTTTGGCGATGTCCAGGTGTGTTGAGTAAGTGTATTCCTCGATGGCGGGTTGTTGCTGTGCGACATCAGTCTGGACCTCGTCTGCCATGGCGGTTACGCACAGACTGCTGAGGGCCAGAACCAATAAAGCTTTCATCTGAAATTTACCTTTCTGAGGTCGAGTGGGGTCACGCAACCTTTATGGGGTTGCGTGTGGATCTAACTACTTGGATTTGGGTTAACTGCCTTCGTGGGGGCTGTAACTTGGTTAACTCAGTTGCCGGGTTGGCGGGGCGAATTTTAGGCGTGGGGGTTACATTCATATAGCCGTGGTTTTGATAAACACCTTTGACAGTTTTCGTAACAATCATTGAAACCACTTGTAGGAGCCGGCTTGCTGGCGATATTGGCGACGCGGTGTGTCAGAAAGGCCGTCATCGCTGGCAAGCCAGCTCCTACAGGGTTCGGGGGCGACAGGAGGTCGCTGGATTACATATTCACGACATTTTGTAGGGCCTTGTTACTACCATCGTCGAATGGTTCTATAGGCCCGGCCCGGGCTACAACGTGGTCATACAAAAACAACTATTCCACCGAGGTAAGAAAGATGAGTGCGGCTTCCCTGTATCCCGTTCGTCCCGAGGTTCTGGCCAATACGCTGACTGACGAGGCGACCTACAAGGCCATGTACCAGCAGTCGGTCGTCAACCCGGACGGCTTCTGGCGCGAGCAAGCCAAGCGCCTCGACTGGATCAAGCCTTTCACCACGGTGAAGCAGACTTCCTTCGACGATCACCATGTCGACATCAAATGGTTCGCCGACGGCACCCTGAACGTTTCCTACAACTGCCTCGATCGTCATCTGGCCGAGCGCGGCGATCAAGTCGCAATCATTTGGGAAGGCGATGACCCTTCCGAAAGCCGCAACATCACCTACCGCGAACTGCACGAACAAGTCTGCAAATTCGCCAACGCCCTGCGTGGCCAGGACGTTCACCGCGGCGACGTAGTGACTATCTATATGCCGATGATCCCCGAAGCCGTGGTCGCCATGCTGGCCTGCACCCGGATCGGCGCGATTCATTCGGTGGTGTTCGGCGGTTTCTCGCCGGAAGCCCTGGCCGGCCGCATCATCGACTGCAAGTCGAAAGTGGTAATCACCGCTGACGAAGGCATTCGTGCCGGCAAGAAGATCCCGCTTAAGGCCAACGTCGACGACGCCCTGACCAACCCGGAAACCAGCAGCATCCAGAAAGTCATCGTGTGCCAGCGCACCGGCGGCAACATCAAGTGGAACCAGCATCGCGACATCTGGTACGAAGACCTGATGAAAGTGGCGGGCACCGTGTGCGCGCCGAAAGAGATGGGCGCCGAAGAAGCGCTGTTCATCCTTTACACCTCCGGTTCCACCGGCAAGCCGAAGGGCGTGCAGCACACCACTGGCGGTTATCTGTTGTACGCCGCCATGACCCACGAGCGCGTGTTCGACTACCGTCCGGGCGAAATCTACTGGTGCACCGCCGACGTCGGCTGGGTCACCGGCCACAGCTACATCGTCTACGGCCCGCTGGCCAATGGCGCGACCACGCTGCTGTTCGAAGGCGTGCCGAACTATCCGGACATCACCCGGGTGGCGAAGATCGTCGACAAGCACAAGGTCAACATCCTCTACACCGCGCCGACTGCGATCCGCGCCATGATGGCCTCGGGTACTGCGGCTGTTGAAGGTGCTGATGGCAGCAGCCTGCGCCTGTTGGGTTCGGTCGGCGAGCCGATCAACCCGGAAGCGTGGGACTGGTACTACAAGAATGTCGGCAAGTCCCGCTGCCCGATCGTTGATACCTGGTGGCAAACCGAAACCGGCGGCAACATGATGAGCCCGCTGCCGGGCGCTCACGCGCTCAAGCCGGGTTCTGCGGCACGTCCGTTCTTCGGCGTGGTGCCGGCGCTGGTGGATAACCTGGGCAACATCATCGAAGGCGAGGCCGAGGGCAACCTGGTGATTCTCGACTCGTGGCCAGGTCAGGCGCGCACGCTGTACGGCGACCATGATCGTTTCGTCGACACTTACTTCAAGACTTTCCGTGGCATGTACTTCACCGGTGACGGCGCTCGTCGTGACGCCGATGGTTACTACTGGATCACCGGTCGCGTGGACGACGTGCTCAACGTTTCCGGCCACCGTATGGGCACCGCCGAGATCGAAAGCGCGATGGTTGCGCACCCGAAAGTTGCCGAGGCCGCTGTGGTTGGTGTGCCGCACGACATCAAGGGGCAGGGCATCTATGTCTATGTCACCCTTAAAAATGGTGAAGAGCCGAATGAGCAACTGCGCCTGGAACTGAAGAACTGGGTGCGTAAGGAGATCGGTCCGATCGCTTCGCCGGATGTCATCCAGTGGGCGCCGGGGCTGCCGAAAACCCGTTCGGGCAAGATCATGCGCCGGATTCTGCGCAAGATTGCGACCGCTGAGTACGATGGGTTGGGCGATATCTCCACCTTGGCCGATCCGGGTGTGGTGCAGCATTTGATTGATACGCACAAGACGATGAATGTTGCGTAAGCGCTGATTCTGAGTCGCAGAAAGCCCCGTCAGGTGTTGAGCCTGGCGGGGCTTTTTTGTGGCTGAGGGTCTTGTGTTGGCTGGGCTGGCCTCATCGCTGGCAAGCCAGCTCCCACAAGTATTTTCGGTGTGCGCGCGATCTGAGCCACGCCACAAAAATGGTGGGAGCGGGCTTGCCCGCGATGGCGGTCTGTCAGACAGCAACTAAGCATGGACCAATAATTATCGGCTTCATCTGTGGGAGGTTTCCCACTGTTACCCACGATCTCCCGGGTTACTGAATGTGTAACCGCCAGCGCCGATCCGGGGCATAGGGAAACGCAAAGCACCCATTCAGGGCCTCAGAACCCCCCGCATAAAATAAGACCCAACGCTGCGCTTGCCGGATTAGAAGGCTTTGCCAATAATAGGCCCGCAATTTGCAGCTAAGATCGGTTCACTGTCTTTTGCCTTTGCATGATTTTGCAGGGCTGTCAACGTGCTCAAACGGCTTTCTCGGTGCATCTGTAACTAGTTGTCGCATTGAAGAAATATCGGCTTCGGGCCTGTCGTTAGAATGCCGATCACTCGCTCGTCGTTGCCTGTGTTGAAATCTCGCACACGCGACGTAAGACGCAGCAATGCTTTCCGGTTCCACTCATTCGCATATTGGGCTATCGCTCACTCTGCCGTTTCAGCCCTTTACCGATGGAGTCCCAAGATGAAGAAACTCGTGCTGCTTGGCGCCCTGGCACTGTCCGTGCTGTCCCTGCCAACCTTCGCCGATGAAAAGCCTCTGAAAATTGGTATCGAAGCGGCTTACCCTCCGTTCGCTTCCAAAGCGCCGGACGGCAGCATCGTTGGTTTCGACTACGACATCGGCAACGCCCTGTGCGAAGAGATGAAGGTCAAGTGCGTGTGGGTCGAGCAAGAGTTCGACGGTCTGATCCCGGCACTCAAAGTGCGCAAGATCGACGCGATCCTGTCGTCCATGTCGATCACTGAAGACCGCAAGAAATCCGTGGACTTCACCAACAAGTACTACAACACCCCGGCCCGCCTGGTCATGAAGGAAGGCACGCAGGTCAGCGAGGGCCTGACCGAGCTCAAGGGCAAGAACATCGGCGTGCAACGTGGTTCGATCCACGAGCGTTTCGCCCGCGAAGTCCTGGCCCCGCTGGGTGCCGAGATCAAGCCATACGGTTCGCAGAACGAAATTTACCTCGACGTGTCCGCCGGTCGCCTCGACGGTACCGTGGCAGACGCTACCCTGTTGAATGACGGCTTCCTGAAAACCGACGCCGGTAAAGGCTTCGCCTTCGTTGGCCCTGCATTCACCGACGTCAAATACTTCGGCGACGGCGTGGGTATCGCGGTTCGCAAGGGTGACGCGCTGAAAGACAAGATCAACACCGCGATCACGGCCATTCGCGAGAACGGCAAGTACAAGCAAATCCAGGACAAGTACTTCGACTTCGACATTTACGGCAAGTAAACACGTCGCAACGAACAGTCCGAAATGGCGCAAGCAACAGAATCTCTGAGGTTTGCGCCATTTTTTCATCCCAACTTTCGAGGACCTGAATCATGTTGAAAGGCTACGGGGCTGTCATCCTCGATGGCGCTTGGCTGACGCTTCAGCTCGCCTTGTCGTCCATGGCCCTCGCCATCGTCCTGGGCCTGATCGGCGTGGCGCTGCGTCTGTCGCCGGTGCGTTGGCTGGCGTGGCTGGGCGATCTGTATTCCACGGTGATCCGCGGGATTCCCGACCTGGTGCTGATCCTGCTGATTTTCTACGGTGGTCAGGACTTGCTCAACCGCGTCGCGCCGCTGCTCGGTTTCGACGATTACATTGACCTGAACCCGTTGGCCGCCGGTATTGGCACCCTGGGTTTCATCTTCGGTGCGTACCTCTCGGAAACCTTCCGTGGTGCGTTCATGGCGATCCCCAAAGGTCAGGCTGAAGCCGGCATGGCTTACGGCATGAGCAGTTTTCAGGTGTTCTTCCGGGTGTTGGTGCCGCAGATGATTCGCTTGGCGATTCCGGGTTTCACCAATAACTGGCTGGTTCTCACCAAGGCCACCGCGCTGATTTCGGTGGTGGGTCTGCAAGACATGATGTTCAAGGCCAAGCAGGCGGCAGATGCTACCCGCGAGCCTTTCACCTTCTTCCTCGCAGTGGCGGCGATGTACCTGGTGATCACCAGTGTCTCGTTGCTGGCATTGCGTCACCTTGAGAAGCGCTACTCGGTAGGCGTAAGGGCGGCTGATCTATGATCTTCGACTACAACGTCATTTGGGAGGCGATGCCGCTGTATCTCGGCGGCCTGCTGACCACCCTCAAACTGCTCGCGCTGTCGCTGTTTTTCGGCCTGCTGTGTGCGTTGCCGCTGGGCTTGATGCGCGTCTCGAAGAACCCGGTCGTCAACATGTCGGCCTGGCTCTACACCTACGTCATTCGTGGCACGCCGATGCTGGTGCAGCTGTTCCTGATCTACTACGGTCTGGCGCAGTTCGAAGCGGTACGCGAAAGCTTCCTCTGGCCGTGGCTGTCCAGTGCAACGTTCTGTGCGTGCCTGGCGTTCGCCATCAACACCAGCGCCTACACCGCCGAAATCATCGCCGGCAGCCTGCGCGCCACGCCGAACGGTGAAATCGAAGCGGCCAAGGCCATGGGTATGTCGCGGTACAAGATGTACAAGCGCATCCTCCTGCCGTCGGCCCTGCGTCGTGCGCTGCCGCAGTACAGCAACGAAGTGATCATGATGCTGCAGACCACCAGTCTGGCTTCCATCGTGACCCTGATCGACATCACCGGTGCCGCGCGCACGGTCAACGCCCAGTTTTACCTGCCGTTCGAGGCGTACATCACCGCCGGCGTGTTCTACCTGTGCCTGACCTTCATCCTGGTGAAGCTGTTCAAACTGGCCGAGCGCCGTTGGTTGGGCTACCTGGCCCCGCGGAAGCACTGATATGGAACGCATCGATCATTCATTGCCGTGGAGCCACCTGGGCAGCGAACGCCAGATTTCGGTGTTTCGCTTCGGCAGTGGCGAGCGCAAGGCCTACATCCAGGCCAGTTTGCACGCCGATGAACTGCCGGGCATGCGCACGGCTTGGGCGCTGAAAAAGCGTCTGGCCGAACTCGAAACCCAAGGTCTGTTGAACGGCGTGATCGAACTGGTGCCGGTGGCTAATCCACTGGGCCTCGGTCAACTGCTTCAGGGCAATCATCAAGGGCGTTTCGAGGCCGGCAGCGGCAAGAATTTCAATCGCGATTTCGTTGAGCTGAGCGCGCCGGTGGCATCTGCGTTGGCCGAAAGCCTCGGCGATGATCCACACGCCAATATCCAGTTGATCCGTCAGGCGATGGCCGATCATCTGGCCGCACTGCCTCCGGCCAGCAGCCAGTTGCAGGGCATGCAACGCATCTTGCTCAGCCATGCCTGCACCGCCGATGTGGTGCTGGACCTGCATTGCGATGCCGAAGCGGCGCTGCACATGTACGCCTTGCCGCAGCACTGGCCGCAGTGGCGCTCATTGGCTGCACACTTGAATGTGCGGGTTGGCTTGCTGGCGGAAGACTCCGGCGGCAGCTCCTTCGACGAGGCCTGTTCGCTGCCGTGGTTGCGCCTGTCGCGCCTGTTCCCGGACGCGCAGATTCCACTGGCGTGTCTGGCGACGACCCTGGAATTGGGTGGTCAAGCCGACACCGGTCGCGCTGAAACCGAAGCCTACGCCGAAGGCATTCTGGCGTTCCTCGCCGAACAGGGATTGATCAGCGGTGAATGGCCCAAACCTGCGCAGGACGCTTGCGAAGGCCTGCCGTTCGAAGGCACCGAATTGCTGTTCGCGCCGCATCCCGGCGTGGTGAGTTTCCTGCGTCAACCCGGCGAATGGGTTGAAGCCGGTGACGAGATTTTTGAAGTGATCGATCCGTTGTCGGATCGGGTCAGCACGGTGTGTGCTGGTACGTCCGGGGTGCTGTTTGCCATTGAACGGCTGCGTTATGCCCAACCCGGTTTCTGGCTGGCCAAGGTGGCGGGGCGCGAAGCGCTGCGTCACGGGCGCTTGCTCAACGACTGACTGACTGTTTTTGTGAGAACCGACCGCATGTACAAACTTGAAGTCCAAGACCTGCATAAACGCTATGGCAGTCACGAAGTGCTCAAGGGCGTGTCCCTGAAAGCGGCGGCTGGCGATGTGATCAGCATCATCGGCTCCAGTGGCTCCGGCAAAAGTACCTTCCTGCGCTGCATCAACCTGCTGGAGCAGCCGCACGCGGGCAGGATTTTGCTCAACAACGAAGAGTTGAAGCTGGTGGCGAACAAGGACGGCGCCATGAAAGCCGCCGACCCGAAACAGCTGCAACGCATGCGTTCGCGCCTGTCGATGGTGTTCCAGCATTTCAACCTGTGGTCGCACATGACCGCGCTGGAAAACATCATGGAAGCGCCGGTGCATGTGCTGGGCGTGTCCAAGGCCGAGGCCCGTGAAAAGGCCGAGCACTACCTGAACAAGGTCGGCGTGGCCCATCGCAAAGATGCTTACCCGGGGCACATGTCCGGCGGCGAACAGCAGCGCGTGGCGATTGCCCGTGCGCTGGCGATGGAACCGGAAGTGATGCTGTTCGACGAACCGACCTCGGCCCTCGACCCGGAACTGGTCGGCGACGTATTGAAGGTCATGCAGGCCCTGGCCCAGGAAGGCCGGACCATGGTCGTGGTGACCCACGAAATGGGCTTCGCCCGTGAAGTGTCGAACCAGTTGGTGTTCCTGCACAAAGGTGTGGTCGAAGAAAGCGGCAACCCGCGCGAAGTGCTGGTGAACCCGCAATCCGAGCGCTTGCAGCAATTCCTGTCCGGCAGCCTGAAGTAATCAAGACTGCCGTTGTGCACCGGGATAGTGCATGCTTCGCAAATTAGCGGCAGGCCCCCAATTCCTGTGGGAGCTGGCATGCCAGCGATAGCGTAGGGTCAGCTTGCATTTTTTGCACAGGCAGACCGCCATCGCTGGCAAGCCAGCTCCCACAAGAGTTCTTTGTTGGTTTTGAGATTTGCGTTCATTTACGGGCTAGCATTGGCCCATGCCTTCATCACCGTTCTTCGTTTCGGATTGCCCGCCATGACTGCCCATCGAATTGGTTTCCTGATTTGGCCCAGCACTAAAGCACTGACGCTTGCGCTGGCTGAGGAGGCCTTGCGCGTTGCTCAGCGTGTGCATCCGGACGTGGTTTACGAACTGTCGTTCCTGCAGGCCGAAGCGCCGAGCGAAAGCACCTGGCAATTGCCCGGTGAACCCTGGACCGGCAAGCTCGAAAACTTTCAGAAACTGTTCTTGCTCGCAGACGAGCCACCCACCACTTTGGCGCCAGCACTGAGTAGCGCGCTCAAGCAACTGGTGCGTGCCGGTTGCGTGATTGGCGGTTTGTCGGCCGGCGTTTATCCGTTGGCGCAACTCGGTTTACTCGACGGCTATCGCGCTGCCGTGCACTGGCGCTGGCAGGACGATTTCGCCGAACGTTTCCCGAAAGTCATCGCCACCAGCCATTTGTTCGACTGGGACCGCGATCGTTTGACGGCGTGTGGCGGTATGTCGGTGCTCGACTTGCTGCTGGCGGTGCTCGCCCGTGATCACGGTGCCGAACTGGCCGGAGCGGTGTCTGAAGAATTGGTGGTCGAGCGCATCCGCGAGGGCGGTGAACGTCAGCGCATTCCGTTGCAGAACCGTCTCGGTTCCAGCCATCCGAAGCTCACCCAAGCGGTGTTGCTGATGGAAGCCAACATCGAAGAACCGCTGACCACCGACGAAATCGCCCAGCACGTGTGCGTGTCCCGCCGGCAGCTGGAGCGGATCTTCAAGCAATACCTCAACCGTGTGCCGAGCCAGTATTACCTGGAGCTGCGCCTGAACAAGGCCCGGCAGATGTTGATGCAAACCAGCAAGTCGATCATCCAGATCGGCCTGTCGTGCGGCTTTTCCTCGGGGCCGCATTTCTCCAGCGCCTACCGCAATTTCTTCGGTGCCACGCCGCGGGAAGATCGCAACCAGCGGCGCAGCAGCAGTCCGTTCGAATTGTCGTCGGTGCCGTCGGAGCGCGGTTGATCCGCGTCTGACCGTTTACTCGTCGGGGGCGGAATCCTCAGATGTCGAGACCTCCATTTCTGCTCGTTCGATCACAGCTTCCACGCCAAAGTCGATGTTGGTCCGCCTGAAATAGGCGATCAGGATTTGCACACTCTCTTCGGATAGCGGATTGCCGCGCAGGTCGATGCTTTCGGCGATTTCCGTTGGCAGCTCCAAAATGTCATGGGGTATCGCGGTGATGGCATTGCCGCTCAGATCCGCTGTTACCAAGCTGGTGAGATGCAACAATCCGGAAGGTAGCTCGGTGAGGCCGCAGTTATCCAGCTGCAAAGTGGCCAGTTCGGTCATCTGGCTGATGTCCGGTGAGAGCCCCAATGGGTTGTTGCTCAGATCCAGGAAGTTAAGGCGCGTCATTTCGGCCAGGTTCGAGGCAGTCTGCGCAGTCAGGGTGATGTTGCAATCGGCGAAATTGAGCGAGGTCAGGTCGCCCATGCGGAAAATCGACTCCGGAATATCGCCGAGGGGGAAGTCGCGAATGCTGATGGTCTTGAGTTTCGGGAAGCGTTCCAGAAACCGTGTGACACCTGTGGTGAGTCCGGATTGACTGTTCAGATAAACCGTCGAGACGTGGCTGAAGTCAGCGCTCAAGGTTGGCAGATCACCGGTAATCAAGGTGTCCAGGCTCAAATCAAAGGTCGGCTGCATCAAGTCGTTGAAGTCATCCAGTTCGCTTTCTCGACGCCAGCAGCGCAACACAAGCTGCCTGAATTCGTCCCGGGTCGAGTGTTCGATTAGCAGTTGCTGTGCATTGAACGGTTGGTTGCTTTGCGGGTGTACGGCGGGGACGTCGGCGGTCCAGGCAGACAGATCGCTTTCGAGGGTCACGAGCTCGGCTTCAAGGTGACTCAGCACGATTCGGCCCTCGCTCAAAGTACCGGGCAGTAGATAAACGAATCTGCTCGCGATTTCCTGATCCATCGCCGGGTACAACGCTTGCACACGATGAATATCTGACTCGGCGGCGAAAATCCCGAAGTCTTGATGAGTCTGTTGGAAGTGCTGCTTTAGGTGCTCGCGACTGGCTGTAGAAAGAGGATTGCTGCCCAAGTCGATGCCTTCCTGAGTGCTGCGTTGCAGCGTGAACAGCGTTGGAGGCAATTCCTCGATCAGGTTGTCGTTTAGCAGGGCAGTGCGCAGGCGCGGACGCGTCAGCAAGCCGCGTGGCAGATTGGTAATGCCGGTGTGCGACATATCGATGTAGTTCAGATCGGGCATGCTTTCCACATCGGGCGCCTGCCCCAACAGGTTCTTGTACAGATCCAGTGTCGTCAGCTGATGCAGTCCTGCGAGTGTGGTCTGGTTTTCGGGGCTGAGGGTAATTGAACAGTCGCTGAGAATCAGCGACTTTATTTGCGGTGAGTTGAGCAGGTCCGGAAGTTCGCCCAAGTTGAAATTGCGTAATGTGAGGGCGCGCAAACCGGAAAAATTGCGCAGGAATTCGTGAATGCCCCGCGTCGCACTACTGCCATCCAGTGTCACTAGGGTGACTGCGCTGAAGTCGGCGCTCAACGATGGCAACTCCCCGATAATTGGTCGGAAGAAAGTGAGATCGACCGTTTCCAGTATGGATTCGGGAAGGGTCCATTGCTGTCGCCAACAGTCCAGCAGATCGATCACGAATTGCTGGCGGGTTTGCTTCTGGGTTGCGAATTGCTCGGGGGTGACCCTGATTTCAGTGTCGGGAATGAATAACGGGATTTCATCAGTCCAGGGCGACAGCGTTTCGACAAGTTGCTGGTGGTCGGCAATAAGACGACTCAACTCTGCCCGAGGGCCGCTTGGGTGTTGCTGCAACCGCAAGACGAAAGCTTCAAGTTCCTCGCCCGTTAAATGCGGGAACAGGGTTTGGGCTCGGGCTTGCAGGGTTGGCGTATTCTTCGGCATCAGACGATGGCCATCACCGCCACCGAGCAGGCGCATCACTGTCGGATCAAAGGTGGGTTTGTAATTGGGGTGTTCAGCCAGCAATACGCGCAAGGCATCGCGGCGCAAGGTGTGTTGGCGAATCAATTGTTGGAGTCGTGCACTTTCGCCGATGTGAATGTTCAGTGCGATCCGCTCACTGTCCGGCATTGCTTGCAGAAGACTGTGGTAAAGCGAGTTCGAGTCGCTGAGTTCTTCGCCGGTGTTATCAAAGGGCTGGTAAGCGCCTTCTTCGGTAAGGACAAGGACCTTGCGAACCGGTGCGTCCACAGTGCCAAGGCTGTCGAGCAGGCGCCCTTCATAGGAGTAGTGACGGATTTCCAGGCGCAACTGTCCTGTCCAGCCGGGCAAGTTTTCCAGGGTGTGCAGGGCCAATCGATCCGAGTCGAGATTGGCCGTGGCCGATGGCAACTCAAGTCCTTCGTAGGCGCGGGTAATGCGCACCTGCAATCCGGCCTCTTGGCTCAGGTCTTCTAATCGCGGGGAAACGGTTCCGCGTTTGAGCAGCTGCAACTCTGCATCGTTCGCCATGCCCATGAGTGCTTCTGCGACGCTGGTGGGCAAGCCGGTTTCGGCATCCATGAGGGTTTGTACGGCGCCAGAGGCGCCGCGTTCGAGCGTGCGATAACGCTGGTCGAACAGGACTTGTCGCTTGCGTTCGGCAATGTCTGCCAATGTTCGGCGCAAGCTGCGTGTACGGCTTTCGATAGGCGGGGAGGGCAGACCGAACTCTTCGCCCATCAGGGTTTTTATTTCGGTATCCGACAGGGCCAGCAGAAAGGTCTTGAGCAGATCGCCGTTGTTGAGTCTGTTGACGTCGATTTGCAGAACAGGCACATCGGGGGCGGGGCTTTGCCAAAGTGTTTGCGCCGCCCCGTCAGTCAATCGCAGTCCTTTGTTCGTCGGCCAATAGCCGTTTTCATTGAGCAGTTCAAGTTGCAGCACCGGATCGGCCTTGAGGTGATTTTCCGGAAGCTCACTGCCGATTTGCTGAATAAACGTTTGAATGTCTTGATCGATCTTGAAGCGCTTAAGCGTGTCGGCCAACAGCGGCGGCACTTGCCCTCCATTTACGTGCATCTTGCGCAAGACATCTTCGTGGCAACCGCTAATGGCGAGGATGCGTTCGCGCTCGCTTTCGGAAAAGCGCTGCATGTCAGGCCCGATTCGCCTCAGCACGGTGGCCTGGTCCCAGCTTAGTGGCTGGTCGAGTTCGGTTTGCCAGGCACCGGCGCCGTTGTGTTTAAGCTGAGGTTTGTAGGCTTCAGGGCGGGAGGGATGGTCGATGCGATGCTCGCCGATTACGGAGTCCTCGCTGACCGCGTAGTGTTTGCCTTCCAATGGCAACAGGGTTTTGTCTTGATGTTTGTGCAGTCCGAGTGAGTCCGGTTTCGAGTCCACCGGGAGGGTGACGGGCTGCTCGTAGGCAGTCAGGTCGGGTTTCCAGTAGCGAGCATCGCCATTGGGTCGCTTCACCGAATTGAAACGATCGATGAACTGCACAATTTCCCGAGGCAGGATCGCGCGAAGCTCTCCTGCCGCAATTGCACCGCCCACCGCGAAGGCGCCCAGTTGCAAGGCAGATTCAACCATCCGCATGAAATGCTCGAAGGCCTCGATGGTGTGACCCTCGGCCCAGTCAACAATGCTTTCGAAGGTTTCGTCGAGCAGCTGGTAGGCCATATAGGCCAGCATCAGTTCGCCGAGGTAAGGCACGAACGGCAGCGCAATGAAGGCGGCGATGTTCAGCACGAACGAGGCAATTTCGGTGAAAGAATCCCACAGTGCCCAACGCGCTTTTTGGTCGACCGTTGCAGTAGATACTGCAATGACTCGCGCATCGTTGAGGATCTTGTTAAGTCTGCTCTGAAAAAAATAGGTCAATAACTGCCTTTGGACCGGCGTCGCCACGATGCGCAGATTGGGACGTTCGTTGGGCTGTTCCCGCCAGGTCGGTCGTGGATCGCCCGGCGGAACGGGCTGCCAGGTGACGGACGAAAGCTCGTTGTTCAACTGTGCGAAGAAGCGACCAAGATCCTCGTGATTGATGAAGCGGCTGAAGAACTGTTGGTATTCGGGCGCGCGCAAGCGCTGACCAAGCTCCTCGGCGAATGCGGCGGACGACGGGTATTCCTTGATCGGATGTTCGGGGTCGTCAGGAATGTAGGCCACTACCCTGGACACTTCTTTCGCCCGCTCCAGATCCGCTGAAAACACCACAATACCGGTCAGGGGAAAGTTCATGAGGGTCAGTTCATGGCAGCCCCAGGGCTGACCGCGCAACCGCAAATCCGGCAGGTTGTCGAGCAAGCCAAGTATCAGTTGGTGGGCATCACTGCCCAGCAGCTTTTGCATCTGCGCCATGTGCAGGGCGGCGGTGAGTGCGGCTTTCTGACTGGCGTGGATTTTCGACTTCAGTATGGCCGCGGCTACCGGATTGCTGATGCCAAGATTGTCCTCCAGATACTCTTTATAACGCTGGCCAATGTCCAGCTCACGGCAGAGGCTTGTGAATGCCGTGATGGGCATCTTTTCCAGAATCTGCGGCAATGTATCGAATTGCCCGTTGGCAGCAGGAGGCGTGATGTACGTCGAGGCCGGCTCGTAGGCGTCTGCTTCGGTCTCGGCGCTTTCAAAGTTGTGCAGCGCGGCATCGACCAGTGACACCGTCCAGGTACGCGCAGCCCCGGACTTCAACCGTAGCCAGGGGATGTGATCCGGGATGTAAAGGTGAAGGAAGGTTTTGCGAGGGTCCAGTTCCAGACCGAATCGGGTCTTGAGCGCCGGTTCGAGCAGCGACTCGGCAAAGTCAGCGGGGCTCTGCAGTTTTGCCATCATCTGATCGACCTGATTCTGGCTGGTCACCTGTCGGGCGATGAGCTTGCCCAGTTCCGCATGCTGATGGGGCGGCGCATCCTTGAGACCGGCCGGCATGCCTGGCCTGCTGTTGCGCAGCGCCTCACGGCGTTGGGGCGTTGCCTGACGGAGCCAGGACGGGATCACATTAATGAGGTGCTGATAGTGAGCGTCCGGCCTGAAAGCATCGGAAGCGATATCGGTGTGTTGGGTATTCATGCGCTGTAGGTGGCCATCGAGTTGGAATAAGGCCATAGGAAACGCCGCGAACACGGACGACGTGCGGTACATATTTACCGCACTCGTCGAATGGCCATGGGTTACAACGGAGCAAGCCTGCCGCAAACGCTCTGCGCCAGTTAAACTGCGCCTTTGCGACCCTATATGTCGCATTGCCGTAAACCCGGGAAAAACCGGGGTTTGCGCTATAAGAAGTTGTCGCTTGGCGGCAAGGCCGGGCTGAAAACTGTCCTTACAATCCCCCCATCGCTCGCCAGTTTCAGGCGAGTGTTCCTTTTCAGGAGACTCCGATGTCCGTTGAGCACGCTGCGGTACAACGCGCCGATTTCGACCAGGTAATGGTTCCCAACTACGCGCCTGCCGCTTTCATTCCAGTGCGTGGCGCCGGTTCCCGCGTTTGGGACCAGTCCGGTCGCGAGCTGATCGACTTCGCCGGCGGGATTGCCGTAAACGTATTGGGCCACGCGCATCCGGCGCTGGTCGGTGCCTTGACCGAGCAAGCGAACAAGCTGTGGCATGTGTCCAACGTGTTCACCAATGAGCCGGCCCTGCGCCTGGCACATAAGTTGGTCGACGCCACTTTTGCTGAGCGTGTGTTCTTCTGTAACTCTGGCGCCGAAGCCAACGAGGCGGCCTTCAAGCTGGCCCGGCGTGTGGCTTTCGATCGTTTCGGCAGTGAAAAGTACGAAATCATTGCCGCGCTGAACAGCTTCCACGGTCGCACCTTGTTCACCGTGAACGTCGGTGGCCAGTCGAAGTACTCCGACGGCTTCGGTCCTAAAATTACCGGTATCACCCACGTTCCTTACAACGATCTGGCCGCTTTGAAAGCCGCCGTTTCCGACAAGACCTGTGCCGTGGTGCTCGAACCGATCCAGGGTGAGGGCGGCGTGCTGCCGGCCGAGCTGGCCTACCTGCAAGGTGCCCGCGAACTGTGCGACGCGAACAATGCGCTACTGGTGTTCGATGAAGTTCAAACCGGTATGGGCCGCAGCGGCAAGCTGTTTGCCTACCAGCATTACGGCGTGACCCCGGACATCCTGACCAGCGCCAAGAGCCTGGGCGGTGGTTTCCCGATCGCAGCCATGCTGACCACCGAAGACCTGGCCAAACACCTTGTCGTCGGCACCCACGGCACCACCTACGGCGGCAACCCGCTGGCGTGTGCTGTCGCGGAAGCCGTGATCGACGTGATCAACACCCCTGAAGTGCTTGCCGGCGTCAACGCCAAGCACGACAAGTTCAAGGCTCGCCTTGAGCAAATCGGTGAGAAGTACGGCCTGTTCACGCAAGTGCGTGGCCTGGGTCTGTTGATTGGTTGTGTGCTGAGCGATGCCTGGAAAGGTAAGGCCAAGGACATCTTCAACGCCGCTGAAAAAGAAGGCCTGATGATTCTGCAAGCCGGCCCGGACGTGGTGCGTTTCGCCCCGAGCCTGGTGGTGGAAGACGCCGATATCGATGCCGGTCTGGACCGTTTCGAACGCGCCGCAGCAAAACTGACGCAAGCCTGATAGACCCTTCGACGCCTGACCTTTCAGGCGTCGAACCTAATTTTTATGCCGGACCAGTCCTGACGCACCCCCCCCCTGTAGGAGCCGGCTTGCTGGCGATGAGGCCCGAAAGCCTTGCGGCGATCAAACGATCGCCATCGCCAGCAAGCCGGCTCCTACAAAGGCGTTTCAGGACGAACCCGGTATTTTTTCCCTGTCGACCAAACGGGTCGACCTGTTCTTGATTAAGGAGTGACACCATGCTGGTGATGCGCCCCGCGCAAATGGCTGATCTGGGCGAGGTACAGCGTCTGGCTGCGGACAGCCCGATTGGTGTCACTTCCTTGCCGGATGACGTTGAACGCCTGAGCGACAAGATCGCCGCGAGCGAAGCCTCGTTCGCCGCTGAAGTCAGCTTCAACGGTGAAGAGAGCTATTTCTTCGTCTTGGAAGACACCGCCACCGGCAAACTCGCCGGTTGCTCGGCGATCGTCGCGTCGGCCGGTTACTCCGAGCCGTTCTACAGCTTCCGCAACGAAACCTTCGTGCACGCCTCCCGCGAGCTGAAGATTCACAACAAGATCCACGTACTCTCGCAGTGCCACGACCTGACCGGCAACAGCTTGCTGACCAGTTTCTACGTGCAGCGCGAGCTGGTGGGTTCGCCTTGGGCGGAACTCAATTCCCGAGGCCGTTTGCTGTTCGTCGCCAGCCATCCGGAGCGTTTCGCCGATTCCGTGGTAACCGAGATCGTCGGTTACAGCGACGAAAATGGCGACTCGCCGTTCTGGGATGCCATCGGCCGCAACTTCTTCGACCTCAACTACGCTGAAGCCGAGCGCCTGTGCGGCCTGAAGAGCCGGACGTTCCTCGCCGAACTGATGCCGCATTACCCGATCTATGTGCCGCTGCTGCCGGACTCCGCGCAAGAAGCGATGGGCCAGGTTCACCCTCGGGCGCAGATCACCTTCGACATCCTGATGCGCGAAGGCTTCGAGACCGATCACTACATCGACATTTTCGACGGCGGTCCGACCCTGCATGCCCGTGTCTCGGGGATCCGTTCGATCGCCCAGAGCCGTGTGGTGCCGGTGAAAATCGGTGAGCCGGTCAAAGGTGCCGGTCGTCAATACCTGGTGGCAAACGCCCAGTTGCAGGATTACCGCGCGGTATTGCTCGAACTGGATTACGCACCGGGCAAACCCGTAACCCTGGATCTGGAAGCGGCCGAAGCCCTGGGCGTCGGTGAAGGTGCCAGCGTGCGCCTGGTGGCGGTTTAACGCCTGCTACTATGCCTATAAAGAATGAATGCTTAGTAAAGCAGCGAGTTTCACGGGTGGCGTTAGCGGCCCGTTTGAGGAGATAGCATGATCGTTCGTCCCGTACGCAGCAGCGATTTACCCGCTCTGATCGACCTGGCCCGCAGCACCGGCACCGGCCTGACCACCTTGCCGGCCAACGAAGAACGTCTGGCCCATCGGGTCGGCTGGGCCGAGAAGACTTTCCGCGGCGAAGCCGGGCGGGGCGATGCGGACTATCTGTTCGTGCTCGAAGACGACGATGGTCGCGTGGTGGGCATTTCCGCCATCGCTGGCGCCGTTGGCCTGCGTGAGCCTTGGTACAACTTCCGCGTCGGTCTGACGGTCAGCGCTTCGCAAGAGCTGAACATCTATCGCGAAATTCCAACGCTGTTCCTGGCCAACGACCTGACTGGCAACTCGGAACTGTGCTCGCTGTTCCTCCATGCCGACTACCGCACTGGCCTCAACGGCCGCATGCTGTCCAAGGCGCGGATGCTATTTATCGCCGAGTTCCCGCAGTTGTTCGGCAACAAGATCATTGCCGAGATGCGCGGTGTCTCCGACGAAGCCGGGCGCTCGCCGTTCTGGGAAAGCCTGGGCCGACACTTCTTCAAAATGGAGTTCAGCCAGGCCGACTATCTGACCGGCGTGGGCAACAAGGCGTTCATCGCCGAGCTGATGCCGAAATTCCCGCTGTACACCTGCTTCCTGTCGCCCGACGCGCGCAACGTGATCGGTCAGGTTCACCCGGACACCGAGCCGGCGCTGTCGATGCTCAAGAGCGAAGGTTTCAGCTATCAGGGCTACGTCGACATCTTCGACGCCGGCCCGGCCATCGAATGCGAAACCGGCAAAATCCGCGCGGTGCGCGACAGCCAGGCACTGGTGCTGGCCATCGGCACGCCGGGTGACGACGCCACGCCGTTCATCATTCACAACCGCAAGCGCGAAGACTGCCGGATCACCGCTGCACCGGCACGCTTCGCCGCCGGCACGCTGGTGGTCGATCCGCTGACGGCCAAACGTCTTCAACTCAACGCCGGCGACCAAGTGCGCGCCGTTCCGTTGTCCGCTGCACGGGAGTCGAAATAATGAAGTCGCTATACATTGCAGGTGAATGGCTGGCCGGGCAGGGCGAAGTCTTCGAGTCGCTGAACCCGGTGACCCAGCAAGTGCTGTGGTCCGGCGCCGGCGCCACCACTGAACAAGTTGAATCTGCCGTGCAAGCGGCGCGTCAGGCGTTCCCGGACTGGGCTCGTCGGACGCTGGAAGAACGCATCTCGGTGCTGGAAGCCTTTGCCGCCGCATTGAAGAACAAGGCTGACGAACTGGCGCGCACCATCGGTGAGGAAACCGGCAAACCCCTGTGGGAATCGGCGACCGAAGTCACCAGTATGGTCAACAAGATTGCGATCTCGGTGCAGAGCTACCGCGAGCGTACCGGCGAGAAGAGCGGCCCGCTGGGCGACGCCACCGCCGTTTTGCGTCACAAGCCGCATGGCGTGGTCGCAGTGTTCGGTCCTTACAATTTCCCAGGCCACTTGCCGAACGGTCACATCGTCCCGGCGTTGCTGGCCGGTAACAGTGTGCTGTTCAAGCCTAGCGAATTGACCCCGAAAGTCGCCGAGTTGACGGTCAAGTGCTGGATCGAAGCCGGTTTGCCGGCTGGCGTGTTGAACCTGCTGCAAGGCGCTCGCGAAACCGGTATTGCCCTGGCGGCGAACCCGGGCATCGACGGTCTGTTCTTCACTGGCTCCAGCCGCACCGGCAATCATCTGCACCAGCAATTCGCCGGTCGTCCGGACAAGATCCTCGCGCTGGAAATGGGTGGTAACAACCCGCTGGTGGTCGATCAGGTCGCTGATCTCGATGCCGCCGTGTACACCATTATTCAGTCGGCCTTCATTTCTGCCGGCCAGCGTTGCACTTGTGCGCGCCGTCTGCTGGTGCCGCAGGGCGCTTGGGGCGACTCGCTGCTGGCGCGCCTGGTGGCAGTGAGCTCGACCATTGAAGTCGGTGCTTTCGACCAGCAACCGGCGCCGTTCATGGGCTCGGTGATTTCCCTCGGCGCGGCGAAAGCGTTGATGGAAGCTCAGGAACATCTGTTGGCGAATGGCGCTGTGGCGCTGTTGGAAATGACTCAGCCTCAGGCGCAAGCCGCCTTGCTGACCCCCGGCATTCTGGATGTGTCTGCTGTGGCCGAGCGCCCGGACGAAGAGCTGTTCGGCCCGTTGCTGCAAGTGATCCGCTACGCTGATTTTGAAGCGGCCATCGCTGAGGCCAACGACACCGCCTATGGCTTGGCTGCTGGTCTGCTCTCGGACTCCGAAGCGCGCTACCAGCAGTTCTGGCTGGAAAGCCGCGCCGGTATCGTCAACTGGAACAAGCAACTGACCGGCGCCGCGAGCAGCGCGCCATTCGGCGGCGTCGGTGCTTCGGGTAACCATCGCGCGAGCGCCTACTACGCGGCGGACTACTGCGCGTACCCGGTGGCCTCGCTGGAAACGCCGAGCCTGGTGTTGCCAGCCACCCTCACGCCTGGCGTGAAAATGGCGTGATGCCCAATCGCGGGCAAGCCCGCTCCCACAAGGACCGCGTCGCACACAAAACGTGTGAACACTGCTGAACCTGTGGGAGCGGGCTTGCCCGCGATGGCCACCCCTCGGTCGTACTGAACAGTTACTTGATGCCTATAAAAAACAGATTCTCGTGGAGCCTCGCTGATGAAATCCTATGAAGTCAATTTTGACGGTCTAGTGGGGCCGACCCATAACTACGGCGGCCTGTCCTACGGCAACGTCGCGTCCCAGAGCAACAGCCAGCAGTCTTCCAACCCGAAGGAAGCCGCGCTGCAAGGCCTGGCAAAAATGAAAGCGCTGACCGACATGGGCTTTCAACAAGGTGTTCTGGCACCGCAGGAACGCCCGGACGTGGCGGCCCTGCGTCGCCTGGGCTTCAGCGGTACCGACGCCCAGGTGATCGAGCGTGCTGCCAAAGAAGCCATGCCATTGCTGGTTGCCAGTTGCTCGGCATCGAGCATGTGGGTAGCCAACGCCGCCACCGTCAGCCCGAGCGCCGACACCGCGGATGGCCGCGTGCATTTCACCGCCGCCAACCTCAACTGCAAATATCACCGCAGCATCGAGCACCCGACCACCAGTCGCGTGCTGGGCGCGATGTTCGCCGACCAGAAACACTTCGCTCACCACGCCGCTCTGCCGGCCGTGGCGCAGTTCGGTGACGAAGGCGCGGCCAACCACACGCGTTTCTGCCGAGAATACGGTGAAGCCGGCGTTGAGTTTTTCGTCTTCGGTCGCAGTGCTTTCGACACCCGCTACCCGGCACCGCAAAAGTACCCGGCACGCCAGACCCTCGAAGCGTCCCAGGCCGTTGCCCGTTTGCACGGTTTGAGTGATGACGGCGTGGTCTACGCCCAGCAGAATCCGTCGGTGATCGATCAGGGCGTGTTCCACAACGATGTGATCGCGGTGGGTAACGGCGAAGTGTTGTTCTATCACGAGGACGCTTTCCTCGAGACTGAGCAGATGCTCGCTGAATTGCAGAGCAAACTCGCGAAAGTCGGTGGGAAATTTCAGTCTGTCTGCGTACCGCGTTCCGCGGTCACCGTCGAAGACGCGGTTCGGTCCTACTTGTTCAATAGCCAATTGCTGTCGCGTCCTGATGGCACCATGCTGTTGATCGTGCCGGAAGAATGCCGTGGCAACGAGCGCGTCTGGCAATACTTGCAGGGTTTGACCAGCTCCGGCGGCCTGATCCGCGAAGTCAAAGTTTTCGATCTCAAGCAGAGCATGCAGAACGGTGGTGGTCCTGCTTGCCTGCGACTGCGCGTCGCGCTCAACGAAACCGAACTGGCGGCGGTCAATCCAGGGGTTATCATGACGGCACCGTTGTATGGCACGTTGACCGAATGGGTCGACAAGCACTACCGCGACCGCATGACCGAAAACGATCTCGCGGACCCGCAATTGCTGCTTGAGTGCCGGACGGCACTGGATGAACTGACGCAAATCCTTAAACTGGGCGCGGTTTATCCATTCCAGATCAATTGATCGACGGCGCGTTGTTGTGCACGACAGCGCGCTGCTTCATCTCAAACGAGAGCGTAAAAACATGAGCGATACCCTGCAGCTGATCCTTGAAGACACCGACGGCACGCAACTGGAAACGTCCTGCACCCGCGTCGCGGTCATGTGGCAAGGCAAAGAGCTGTGGATCCAGCAGGACGGCCGCGGCCAGTTGCTGATCGGCGTGGACGTCGAAGAAGGTGACGCCGAATACGCCAACCTGCTGTTACGCCCACTGGCGACTAATCTGGTAAGTCTGCAACTGGAAATGGAACCGGCGGAAATCGGTGACGACGAGGACCACGTCCACGGCCCGGATTGCAATCACGACCATTAAGGAAACCGCTCTATGCTCGCCCTCGGCAAACTGCTTGAACTAACCCTCGCCGGCCGCGAACCGGCGGAGAAGACTCAACTGACTGTCGAAGGCGTGCGCATGCGCTGGTTGAGCGAAGGTGCGCTGGAAGTCCGGCCACCTGAAGCTCGCGACAATGGCCTGGACCTGCTGCTATCGGCCGGCATCCACGGCAACGAAACAGCGCCGATCGAGTTGCTCGATCGCCTGTTGCACGACATCGCCCGCGGCGACTTGAAACCGCGTACACGCATTCTGTTCCTGTTCGGCAACCCGGAAGCGATTCGCAAGGGCGAGCGTTTCGTCGAGCAGGACGTCAATCGGCTGTTCAATGGCCGTCACGAACAAAGCAGCGGCTCCGAAGCCTTGCGCGCTTGTGAACTGGAGCGCCTGGCCGCCAGTTTCTTCAGCCTGCCGGACCGCCAGCGACTGCACTACGACCTGCACACCGCAATTCGCGGTTCGAAAATCGAACAGTTCGCGTTGTATCCGTGGAAGGAAGGTCGTCAGCACTCTCGCCAAGAACTGGCTCGTCTGCGCGCCGCCGGTATGGAGGCGGTGCTGCTGCAGAACAAGCCGTCCATCGTTTTCAGTTCCTACACCTACGACAAGCTTGGGGCCGAGGCCTTCACACTGGAACTGGGCAAGGCACGGCCGTTCGGGCACAACGATGGTGTCAACGTGTCCCTGCTGGAAACCCGCCTCAAACAGATTATCGAGGGCTCCGAGCCGGAGCTGACTGAAGAAGCTCTCGATGGGCTGCAGCTGTTTAGCGTGGCCCGGGAAATCATCAAGCACAGTGACAGCTTCCGCCTGAATCTGCCGGCGGACATTGAAAACTTTTCGGAGTTGGAAGTGGGCTATCTGCTGGCCGAGGACATCGCCCAGACCCGTTGGATCATCGAGGAGGAGGGCGCCCGGATCATCTTCCCGAACCCCAAAGTGAAGAACGGCCTGCGCGCCGGCATCCTGATCGTGCCGACCACCGACGAAAACCTGGCCTGAAAACAAACACTAAAACCTGGCCTGAAACCAACAACTGTAGGAGCTGCCGCAGGCTGCGATCTTTTGATCTTGTTTTTGTAGATCAAAAGATCGCAGCCTCGTTGCACTCGTCAGCTCCTACAGGTTCGGTGTTTAGACGGCTACCGCACGTGGCTCAGTGCGACGCAGCGCGCGAATCTTGCTCAGCGTATCCGCGCAGGTCTTCGCCGCTTCCTGACCTTTGTGCACGAAATGCTCGAAGAAGAACTTCTGGTGTTCTTCGCCAGCGTGGAAGTGGTGCGGGGTCAGGGATACCGAGAACACCGGCACTTCGGTTTCCAGCTGAACCTGCATCAGGCCGCTGACCACCGACTGGGCGACGAATTCGTGACGGTAGATCCCGCCGTCCACCACCAGGGCTGCGGCGACGATGCCGGCATAACGACCGGTCTTGGCCAGCAACTTGGCGTGCAGGGGCATTTCAAAGGCGCCGCCGACTTCGAAAAAGTCGATGTCGGACTCGTGATAACCCTGGGCAATCATTTCGCTGATGAAACCCTTACGGCTCTGATCAACGATTTCCTTGTGCCAGCAGGCCTGGATGAACGCTACGCGCTCGCCTTGATGGTGTTTGCTTTTGCTATCGATTGCGGTGGGTTGCATGTTCTGACTCCTGTTTGTGTGAAAAACAGGGCGTTATGAATCGAATGGGATTTAAGGGTACGCACGCTCGCACGAGTGCCTGCGGACGGCCCTTTGGCGCCAATCCCGTTCTCTCTTCATCCGGACTATGACCGTCGGCCCCGGGATCACACCGGGTCTGCTGACCTTGCCGCCAGTCACCGCCGAAGCCGTGCTGTCACCAAGCGCTCGCGGGCTATGCGCATTGCGCGCAATTACCGCCGGTGGGGAGTTACACCCCGCCCTGAGAACGTTTTGCCGCCAGAATGTTTGGCGGCGCAGCGTTTTTAACACATATTTCTCACCTGTGCATTGCTGCTATCTGATGATTGCTATCGACTTTTTCGTCGGTTCAATACGCCTTTTCCTACCCAAGGGTTGAATATTCGTCGGCATGACCGCAGTAATTCCTCTCTGAAAGGGATTTTCCCCTGCTAACCGAGGCCAGATTCATGAGTGTTATCGATCTTCGAAGCGACACCGTCACCCAACCTACCGCTGGCATGCTCGACGCGATGGCTTCTGCCGCCACCGGTGACGACGTTTATGGCGAAGATCCGACGGTCAATCGTCTGGAAGCGGAACTGGCGAAAAGGCTGGGTTTCGCTGCGGCGCTATTCGTTCCTACCGGCACCATGAGCAATCTGCTTGGTTTGATGGCCCATTGCGAGCGCGGTGACGAATACATCGTGGGTCAGCAGGCGCACACCTATAAGTACGAAGGCGGCGGTGCGGCCGTGCTCGGCTCGATCCAGCCGCAGCCGCTGGAAGTGCAGGCCGATGGCTCGCTCGACCTGGCGCAGGTCGCCGCCGCGATCAAACCGGACGATTTCCACTTCGCGCGTACACGGTTGCTGGCGCTGGAAAACACCATGCAGGGCAAAGTCTTGCCGCTGGAATATCTGGCCCGGGCGCGCAATTTTACTCGTGAGCACGGACTGCAACTGCACTTGGATGGCGCTCGGCTGTACAACGCGGCGGTTAAGCTCGGGGTTGATGCCCGAGAAATTGCACAACATTTCGACTCGGTCTCGGTCTGCCTGTCCAAAGGCCTGGGCGCGCCGGTCGGTTCGGTGTTGTGCGGTTCGGCGGAGTTGATCGGCAAGGCGCGACGCCTGCGCAAAATGGTCGGCGGCGGGATGCGTCAGGCCGGGATTCTGGCGGCGGCGGGTCTGTACGCACTGGACAACAACGTTCAGCGTCTGGCCGACGATCACGCCAACGCGCAATTGCTGGCCGAAGGCCTGCGCGCGGCAGGTTATGAAGTCGAGCCGGTGCAGACCAACATGGTCTACGTGACCATGGGCGGCAAGGCCGAAGCACTCAAGTCTTTCGCCGCCGAACGCGGGATCAAGCTCAGTGCTGCCGCGCGTCTGCGGATGGTCACGCACATGGACGTCAGCCGTGGGCAAATCGAGCAGGTCGTCGCGACATTCGTCGACTTTTCCCGCAAGTGATAGGGTTAGCGGTCCAATTGACTGTTTCTATCGTATAAACACGCTGTACCCCGCGCGCAGGGCCGATATAATGCGGCCCTTTGCCGTCGCTTCGTCTGTTGACGTTTCGAACAGGCCTTTGGCCGCAGCCTCCGTGGAAGAACCTAATGAAAAGCGCAGAAATCCGTGAAGCCTTCCTTCGCTTCTTCGAAGAGCAAGGCCACACCCGTGTAGCCTCCAGCTCTTTGATTCCGGGCAACGACCCAACCCTGCTGTTCACTAACGCGGGGATGAACCAGTTCAAGGACTGCTTCCTGGGCCAGGAAAAACGTGCGTACACCCGCGCGACCAGCAGCCAGAAATGCGTGCGTGCCGGTGGCAAGAACAGCGACCTGGAAAACGTCGGTTATACCGCTCGCCACCACACCTTCTTCGAGATGCTGGGTAACTTCAGCTTCGGTGACTATTTCAAGCACGATGCGATTACCTTCGCCTGGACCTTCCTGACTGGCGTTCTGAAACTGCCGAAGGAAAAACTCTGGGTCACCGTCTATGCCTCCGACGACGAAGCGTATGACATCTGGACCAAAGAGATCGGTGTGCCGGTCGAGCGTATGATTCGCATCGGTGACAACAAAGGCGCGCCTTACGCCTCCGACAACTTCTGGACCATGGGCGATACCGGTCCTTGCGGCCCATGCACCGAGATTTTCTACGACCACGGCGACCACATCTGGGGCGGCCCACCGGGCTCGCCGGAAGAAGATGGCGACCGTTATATCGAGATCTGGAACAACGTGTTCATGCAGTTCAACCGCACCGCCGATGGCGTGTTGCATCCGCTGCCAGCACCGTCGGTCGACACCGGCATGGGCCTGGAGCGGATCAGTGCGGTAATGCAGCACGTCAACTCCAACTACGAAATCGACCTGTTCAAGAACCTGCTGAGCGCGTCGGCCGAGGCGATCGGCTGCGAAAATGGCGATCAGTCTTCGCTGAAAGTGGTGTCCGACCACATCCGTTCGTGCGGTTTCCTGATCGCTGACGGCGTGCTGCCGTCCAACGAAGGTCGCGGTTACGTACTACGCCGGATCATCCGTCGCGCCTGCCGTCACGGTAACAAGCTGGGCGCCACTGGCAGCTTCTTCTACAAGATCGTCGCGGCACTGGTCGCCGAGATGGGCGAAGCCTTCCCGGAACTGAAAAAGCAGCAGAGCAACATCGAGCGCGTGCTCAAGGCCGAAGAAGAGCAGTTCTCCAAGACCCTGGAGCACGGCCTGAAGATTCTCGAGCAGGACCTGCTGGAACTCAAAGGCACCGTGGTGCCGGGCGACGTGGTGTTCAAACTCTACGACACCTACGGTTTCCCGATGGACCTGACCGCCGACATTGCACGCGAGCGCAACCTGACCGTCGACGAAGTCGGTTTCGAGCGTGAGATGGAAGCCCAGCGTGTTCGCGCGCGTTCGGCCAGCTCGTTCGGTCTGGACTACAACACGCTGGTCAAGGTTGATGTGGCCACCGAGTTCACCGGTTATGCAGACACCAGCGGTTCGGCGAAAATTGTCGCTATCTATAAAGATGGCCAGTCGGTCGACGTCTTGAATGAAGGCGAAGAGGCGGTGATCGTTCTCAACCAGACGCCGTTCTACGCTGAATCCGGCGGCCAGATCGGCGACTGCGGTTTTCTCCAGGCGGGCAACGCGCGTTTCGATGTACGTGACACCACCAAAACCGGCGGTGCGTTCCTGCACCATGGCGTGCTGGATTCCGGCAGCCTGACCATCGGCGCTCCAGTGGAAACCCACGTGGATGCCGAGGTGCGTCACGCGACTTCGTTGAACCATTCGGCCACCCACTTGCTGCACGCAGCATTGCGTCAGGTATTGGGCGAGCACGTTCAGCAGAAAGGTTCGTTGGTTGATAGCCAGCGCCTGCGCTTCGACTTCAGCCACTTCGAGGCGATCAAGCCTGAACAGCTGAAGGCCCTGGAAGACATCGTCAACGCCGAGATCCGCAAGAACTCCGCCGTTGAAACCGAAGAAACAGACATCGAAACCGCCAAGCAGAAAGGCGCCATGGCGCTGTTCGGCGAGAAGTACGGCGACAACGTACGCGTGTTGAGCATGGGCGGCGATTTCTCAGTCGAACTGTGCGGCGGTATCCACGCCAACCGTACCGGCGACATAGGCCTGCTGAAAATCATCAGCGAAGGCGGTGTGGCGTCGGGTGTGCGTCGTATCGAGGCAGTCACCGGTGCTGCGGCACTGGCCTACTTGAACGCTGCGGAAGAACAACTCAAGGAAGCGGCCAACCTGGTCAAGGGCAGCCGCGATAACCTGATCGACAAGCTGTCGGCTGTGCTGGAGCGCAACCGTCTGCTGGAGAAGCAGCTCGAGCAGTTGCAGGCCAAGGCAGCCAGCGCGGCGGGCGATGATCTGTCGGCTTCCGCTCTGGATGTCAAAGGCGTGAAGGTACTGTCCGTGCGTCTCGACGGTCAGGACGGCAAGGCGCTGCTGGCGCTGGTCGATCAGCTGAAAAACAAACTCGGCCGCGCAGTGATCCTGCTCGGCAGTGTCCATGAGGAAAAGGTCGTTCTGGTTGCAGGCGTAACCAAAGACCTGACTGGCCAACTCAAAGCCGGTGATTTGATGAAGCAAGCCGCTGCGGCAGTGGGCGGGAAGGGCGGTGGTCGTCCAGACATGGCGCAAGGCGGCGGTACCGACGCTGGCGCACTGGATGCAGCACTGGCGCTGACCGTTCCATTTGTAGAGCAGGGTTTATAAGGCAGTGCTTGCGGCTCGCAGTCTAGTGGCGGGCCGCAACGCTGTTTGAGTGATTATTTGGGCGCCCTTCATGGGCAGAGGCGGCTTTGAAATGGCTTTGATCGTACAGAAATTTGGAGGCACCTCGGTCGGCACTGTCGAGAGAATCGAGCAGGTCGCCGACAAGGTTAAGAAATTCCGCGATGCCGGCGATGACCTGGTGGTTGTGCTGTCTGCAATGAGCGGCGAAACCAACCGTCTGATCGATCTGGCCAAGCAAATCAGTGGTGACGGCCAACCGGTTCCCCGTGAGCTGGATGTGATCGTATCCACCGGTGAGCAGGTGACGATTGCCCTGTTGGCCATGGCGCTGATCAAGCGCGGTGTGCCAGCAGTGTCCTACACCGGCAACCAGGTACGGATTCTGACGGATAGCGCGCACAATAAAGCGCGTATCTTGCAGATTGATGACCAGAAGATTCGTGGTGATCTGAAGGCCGGTCGCGTGGTGGTTGTCGCTGGTTTCCAGGGCGTCGACGAACACGGCAACATCACCACCCTCGGTCGTGGCGGTTCCGACACTACCGGCGTGGCGCTGGCGGCAGCCTTGAAGGCTGACGAGTGCCAGATCTACACCGACGTCGACGGTGTCTACACCACCGACCCGCGTGTGGTGTCCGTGGCTCAGCGCCTGGACAAGATCACCTTCGAAGAGATGCTGGAAATGGCCAGCCTCGGTTCCAAGGTGTTGCAGATCCGTGCGGTGGAATTCGCCGGCAAGTACAACGTTCCGCTGCGCGTACTGCACAGCTTCAAGGAGGGTCCGGGCACCCTCATTACTATCGATGAAGAGGAAACCATGGAACAGCCGATCATTTCCGGTATCGCTTTCAACCGCGATGAAGCCAAGCTGACCATCCGTGGCGTGCCAGACATCCCGGGCGTTGCCTTCAAGATTCTCGGTCCGATCAGCGCCGCGAACATCGAAGTCGACATGATCGTGCAGAACGTCGCGCACGATAACACCACCGACTTCACCTTTACCGTGCACCGCAATGACTACCAGGCGGCACAGACCGTGCTGGAAAACACTGCTCGCGAGATCGGTGCCCGTGAAGTCGTTGGCGACACCAAGATCGCCAAGGTTTCGATCGTCGGCGTTGGCATGCGCTCTCACGCAGGCGTAGCCAGCCGCATGTTCGAATCCCTGGCGAAGGAAAGCATCAACATCCAGATGATCTCGACTTCGGAAATCAAAGTCTCCGTAGTGATCGAAGAGAAGTACCTGGAGCTGGCTGTGCGCGCCCTGCACACGGCTTTCGAACTGGACGCGCCTTCCCGCCAGGGTGAGTGATGCGTTTGCCAAAAGGCGCGGTTTGACCGCGCCTTTTGTTTTTTTGAATGGCGCGACCCCGAAGCTGTTCTTTTGCTCGCGCTGGTCAATACTCAGGCATGTAGGCCGCGACCGATTTGGGTTGTAGGTCGAGTGCCTATTTTTTTGCAGACTGTTGTCCCTGAAATGTAAGGCGTGAGGAGAAAGGTATGTTGATTCTGACTCGTCGGTGCGCAGAAAGCCTGATTATTGGTGATGGCGAAATCACCGTGACCGTGCTCGGCGTCAAAGGAAATCAAGTGCGTATTGGTGTCAACGCCCCGAAAGAGGTCGCGGTCCACCGTGAGGAAATCTACCTGCGTATCAAGAAAGAGAAGGACGAAGAACCAAGCCATTAATTTTTATCGTTTTTTATGTTTGCAAACGGGGAAAAGGTTGGTTAAGATACGCCCCGTGTTGCGGAGAGCTGGCCGAGTGGCCGAAGGCGCTCCCCTGCTAAGGGAGTACACCTCAAAAGGGTGTCGGGGGTTCGAATCCCCCGTTCTCCGCCATTATTTGCGTAGTACGTTGTAATCTGGCTTCTTCGGTAAGTTGTTGAAATTACTAGAAAAAGTGTTTGACATAGAGATTAGACGGCCTATAATGCGCGGCAACAAATGCACTCGTAGCTCAGCTGGATAGAGTACTCGGCTACGAACCGAGCGGTCACAGGTTCGAATCCTGTCGAGTGCACCATTTAAGAGTTGTTTGCAGTAATGTGAATGACTTGGCTCCAACCAGTTGTGATCTGGTATAAAAACACAAATGCACTCGTAGCTCAGCTGGATAGAGTACTCGGCTACGAACCGAGCGGTCACAGGTTCGAATCCTGTCGAGTGCACCATACAACAGAAAGCCCGCATTTAATGCGGGCTTTTTGCCGTCTGGGATTTGGCTTTTCCTTTCGTGCATCCTCTCTCATCGAACTCGATCTGCGCGCTGCGACCTCGCTTGGTTTCGTAGCGGTAACTCGTGGACGAATTCCGAATACTGATCTTGTCAGGTTTGCCCAGGGCGCTTACGACGTCCTGCTGGCTCATTCCGGCCACAACTCGCCGATTGATGATCGCTTCGCGCCGCTCTTTGGCGCTGATTAAGTTTCCGCATCCATCTTCTGGCTCTCCGACGATTGTCAGATCGCGGTTTTTGATTTTAATGCCTGATGTTTCACGGTAGTTGGCTTCTGGCATGAGTGCGGTGGCGGTGCTGGGCAGGTAGGTGTGCACTTCCTGGTTGGAAAGGGTGTCACCAACGGCGCAGCTCAGCGTCGTAAAGGTAATGCGCCCGTCAGGTGCCTCGCAGCGGTGGATGGTGGTGGCTGGTGCCGCAAACGCCAGGCCGGGCAGGGTGATTAGCAAGAAGCGGAAAATTTTCGGTGGCATTCGACGTCCTCCATGACGGCTCGAATCAAGGGTAGCTGCTACATTTTCAGTTGCCGGTGTGTTTTCTTTTCAGGATGAGTCGTCGCAGTTTCAAGGATCAGAGCGGCGCTCAAGTTTGTCTCGCAAGCGCTTGTTTCAGCCGCGATTTTTTAACATTTAAAACCGTCAGGCGGTGTATCATTGCGCCCGTCAGCCCCGCCGGGGCTTGTGGAATACCTCCATGGACTTACCCAGTAGTTACTCAGTAAACCGTTTTTCCAATCATGAATTGACTGATTGATCCTTCCGGCGTGTTCCACTGCTGGGAGTGGAGTTCGCCTATGTCTGAAGTAGAAGTAAAGAAAACGCAGGAAAGCTTGCAGGACCGCCTCGCTCAAGTTGTTGAGCTGTTGCAGCGTCAGCGAGTGGTTGAAGACCTGACTCACCGCCAGGAAGGCCCGCATCACGATCGGGTCGAGAACCTGGTTCACCGGCAAAACCTCGTCGAGCTGCAACGCAAGCTCGACGATCTGCACTCCGCCGACGTCGCCTACATTCTTGAAGCCTTGCCGCTGGACGATCGTCTGACGCTCTGGCAATTGGTAAAGGCTGATCGCGACGGCGACATCCTGCTCGAAGTATCTGACTCCGTTCGAGAAACCCTGATCGCCGACATGGACGATCATGAGCTCCTGGCCGCGGCCAAGGACATGGATGCCGACGAACTTGCTGACCTGGCTTCCGAGCTGCCGCGAGACGTCGTCCATGAGCTGATGGAGACGCTGGATAACCAGCAGCGTGAACGCGTTCGTTCGGCTCTGTCCTACGACGAGGAGCAAGTCGGTGCACTGATGGACTTCGAGATGGTAACCATCCGCGAGGATGTCAGTCTCGAAGTGGTTCTGCGTTATCTGCGACGCCTCAAGGAATTGCCGGGCCATACCGACAAGTTGTTTGTGGTCGATTACGACGGCGTCCTCAAGGGCGTGTTGCCAATCAAGCGTTTGCTCGTCAACGACCCTGATAAGCAGGTATCTGAAGTCATGGCGAGCGATCCGGTGAGTTTTCACCCGGATGAAGATGCGTACGATGCAGCCCAGGCGTTCGAGCGTTATGACTTGATTTCGGCGCCGGTGGTGGACAAGAACGGCAAGCTGATCGGTCGTCTGACTATCGATGAAATGGTCGACCTGATTCGTGAAGAGAGTGAGAACGAAGTTCTCAACATGGCTGGTCTGCGCGAAGAGGAGGATATTTTTGCGTCGGTGTGGAAGTCCCTGCGTAACCGTTGGGCCTGGTTGGCGGTGAATCTGATTACTGCATTTGTTGCATCTCGCGTGATTGGCCTGTTCGAAGGCTCTATCGAGAAGCTGGTGGCGCTTGCGGCGTTGATGCCTATTGTGGCGGGGATCGGTGGTAATTCCGGTAACCAGACGATAACGATGATCGTTAGGGCTATGGCGCTGGACCAGGTGAGTACGGGCAATACTTCGCGGCTGATGCGCAAGGAGTTGGCTGTAGCGCTGATTAATGGCGTGGTCTGGGGTGGTGTGATCGGCGTTGTCGCCTATCTGCTTTATGGTAGTTGGTCTTTGGGGGTTGTGATGACGGCCGCCATGACGCTCAACTTGTTGCTTGCGGCGTTGATGGGAGTATTGATCCCCATGACTCTGGCGCGGCTTGGTCGCGATCCTGCCATGGGAGCCAGCGTGATGATTACGGCTATGACTGACAGTGGTGGCTTCTTTATCTTCCTTGGTCTGGCAACAATCTTCCTGCTCTGAATCGTTTATTTTAAGACCCGCCTATTGGCGGGTTTTTTTATGCGCGAAATTCAGGCAAAAAAAAGCCAGCGATTAAGCTGGCTTGGGTTTTTTTTGCGTGACTCAGGAGGCGTCTGCGGCCATTTCAGCGTCATGGGCAATCAGCGAAACGAGAGCGTTTTGCTGGCGATGGGAAAGTTGGCGGAAGCGTTGCAACAGTTCGCGCTCGTGCAAAGAAAGCTCTGGGCTATCCAGGCGCATGCTCAGCTCTTCGCCCAGCGCACCTTCCTGAATAAGGCTCTGCTCAAGGCGTGCGATGATTTCAGAGTTCATGCTGCGATGATGATTGCGAGCCACCTCGGCAATGCGTTCACGCATTCCGTCTGGCAGACGTACGACGAACTTGTCAGCCGTACGGCTGGAATAAATTGCCTGTTTCAATGGGCGCATATATTTAACCGGTTAGTTCAGGGGAGCGGTTCTCGGGATTGGCCGCAGGATGTCTGATAGGACAAGCCCTCTGGCCAAATGTTCAACCTGAATTGAAGAGGCTGGCATGATGCCTCAAAATTGCCAGATCATTGGCGCCAATTCTGTGACAAATATTGAACTGGATAAAGGCGTTATGCCAGCACCAGTTGTCAGAAATGCGGACTGGTTTTGAAAACTCGTCTGTGTCCGTATTGCTGGGCGCGTCTGCTGCCCGATCCTGGGTCTCAAAAAGCGATCAGCATGTCGTGCGAATTCAGTCACTGTTCCTTGCCTTTATAGGATAGTGGCAAATGGCCGATTTACTAGGGGGAGGCGCATGGTGGGTGCTATTTAGGATTGAAGGCAGCGATTTCAGTGATGAGAGGATCAGGGGGTGCACAGGTCTTCGTGAGCTTTTGGGTCTTTGCGGTACTTCTCAACGACTCCGGAGGAGTTTGCCTACACTTAAATCGCCCAAGGACGACATGACAAAGCGTTGCTCGCCCGTTAACATGCACGCCGTCAATTGCTTCGCGCATTCTTGCGGGCAATCTGGGTCTCAGTAGCTCAATTGGATAGAGCATCCCCCTCCTAAGGGGAAGGTTGGCAGTTCGAACCTGCCCTGGGACACCACATTCTTCGTTATTCCCCTCTCTCATATGCCTGGTAGTTATTTCTCGGGTGTTGCGTGGCTTCTTCCTACGATTGAGTCTGAGTCGGTCTCTTCTATATAGAAGAAGGGGGGTGAGGTGTTTTTATGCTTTGGCAAAGTAATTGATAGAAAACCAAAATCAGTGCTTGACGGCAGATCTCAGGTGTCTATAATTCGCCCCACTTCCGGCGCAGTCGAAACGGAAAACTCCTTGGTAAACAACGAGTTACGCAGTTTTCGGCAGCAGGTTGCTTCAGGTCATCGAAGCCAAAAGGAAGTTGAAAAAGAGGTGTTGACAGCAGCGTGTAACGCTGTAGAATTCGCCTCCCGCTGACGAGAGATCGAAAGCGCAAGTGGTTGAAGTTGTTAAGGATTCCTTGAAAACTTCTGAAAATAA
>NZ_JAGYGD010000069.1:0-6427 GCF_019947275.1 Pseudomonas sp. GL-RE-29 | reverse complement strand
CGATAGCGTCCCTGAGATCGCCATCACCAGCAAGCCGGCTCCTACAGGGTGCGAGGACACACGGAACATCACGTTTGAAGACCGACGTACACCCGATTTATGGATAAACGCGACGCCAGCCCACAAGGCCGGCGCCGACAGTGGAACAACAAAAACAATCACTGTGAGGGATACCGATATGTCAGAACATGTTCAGCCCCTGGAAGCCGTGCGCAGCGCGGGCACCAGCCAGGAAACCCAGAAAGTCATCTTCGCCTCGTCCCTCGGGACGGTCTTCGAGTGGTATGACTTTTTCCTCTACGGCGCCCTCGCGGCGGTGATCAGCAAGCAGTTTTTTGCCGGGGTCAACGACACCACCGCGTTTATCTTCGCCCTGATGGCTTTTGCCGCCGGGTTCATTGTCAGGCCGTTCGGCGCCTTGGTGTTCGGTCGGTTGGGGGACATGATCGGGCGTAAATACACCTTCCTCGCCACCATTATCCTGATGGGCCTGGCGACCTTCTGCGTCGGCTTGTTACCGACCTACGCCAGCATCGGCATCGCCGCACCGATCATTCTCGTGGTGCTGCGCATGCTTCAGGGCCTGGCCCTGGGCGGCGAATATGGCGGCGCCGCGACTTATGTGGCGGAACACGCGCCTATCGGCAAACGCGGTTTCCACACCAGCTGGATTCAGTCCACTGCCACCCTCGGCCTGTTGCTGTCGCTGCTGGTGGTGCTCGGTTGCCGCTACTTCACCGGCGACCAGTTCGAAGTCTGGGGCTGGCGCATTCCGTTCCTTTTCTCGATCATTCTGCTGGGCATCTCGACGTGGATTCGCCTGAGCCTGCACGAGTCGCCTGCGTTCGTGAAAATGAAAGAGGAAGGCAAGCTCTGCAAGTCGCCGATCCGCGATTCCTTCGGCAAATGGGAAAACCTCAAAGTCGTGCTGATCGCCCTGTTCAGCATCAACGCCGGGCAAGCCGTGACCTTCTATGCGGCGCAGTTCTACGTCCTGTTCTTCCTCACCCAGTTCCTGAAAATGGACCCGGCCGTGGCCAACGGTTTGCTGATTGTCAGCGTGACCATTGGCGCGCCGTTCTTCATTTTCTTCGGCTGGCTGTCGGACAAGGTCGGGCGTAAACCGATTCTGATGCTCGGCCTGCTATTGGCCACCGCGCTGTATTTCCCGATCTTCAAGACCCTGGCCCACTACGCCAACCCGGCCATCGACCAGGCCAGCCGCCAGGCACCGATCACCGTGCTGGCCGACCCGGCCACCTGCACCTTCCAGTTCGATCCCGTGGGCAAGGCGAAATTTGATAGCCCATGCGACAAGGTCAAAACCTTCCTGGTCAAACAGGGCCTGCCGTACGCCAGTGCCGCAGCGCCGGCCGGCAGCGGCGTGCAAGTGAGCGTCGGCGACGTGAAGATCGACGGTTTCGACGAAGCCGCCCTGCGTGGCGCAGTGACCCTCGCCGGCTACCCGCAACAGGCCGACATGCAGCAGATCAACAAACCAATGATCGTGGCGCTGATTGTCGCGCTGATCATCATCTCCGCCATGTGCTACGGTCCGCTAGCGGCGCTGATGGTCGAACTGTTCCCGACCCGCATCCGCTACACCTCGATGTCCCTGCCCTACCACATCGGTAACGGCTGGTTCGGCGGCTTCCTGCCGACGGTGTCGTTTGCGCTGGTGGTGTACACCGGCGACATTTTCTACGGGCTCTGGTATCCGGTGCTAATCACCGGGGTGAGCCTGGTGGTGGGGATGATCTGCCTGCGTGAAACCCGCAACGTCGACCTCGACAAAAACTGACACGTACCAAACCGTGTAGGAGCTGCCGAAGGCTGCGATCTTTTGATCTTGCTTTTCAAAAGATCGCAGCCTCGTTGCACTCGACAGCTCCTACGGGTTTACCGTCGTTTATTAGGCTAACCTGATCCCACGAATCGTCACCTCTCAGATCAAGGCAAGCGCATGATCATTTCTTCAGCATCCGACTATCGCGAGGCGGCCCGTCGCAAACTCCCGCGCTTTCTGTTCGATTACATCGATGGCGGCGCTTATGCAGAGCACACACTGCGCGCCAACAGCGCCGACCTGACGGGCATCAGCCTGCGTCAGCGAATTCTGAAAAACGTCGAGACCCTGAGCCTCGAAACCAGCCTTTTCAATCAACCCCTTGCAATGCCGATCATTCTCGCGCCGGTCGGTTTGACGGGCATGTTCGCTCGCCGGGGTGAAGTGCAGGCTGTAAGAGCAGCGCAAAACAAAGGCATTCCCCTGTGTCTTTCAACGGTATCGGTGTGTTCGATCGAAGAAGTCGTCGCCCAGAGCCAGCAACCCATCTGGTTCCAGCTGTATGTGTTGAAAGACCGCGGCTTCATGAAAAATGCCCTGGAGCGTGCGAAGGCCGCCGGGGTGAAGAATCTGGTGTTTACCGTGGACATGCCCACGCCCGGTGCCCGCTACCGCGACGCACATTCGGGGATGTCCGGTCCTTTCGCGTCATCGCGACGAATGCTGCAGGCCATGACCAAACCCGACTGGGCCTTCAACGTTGGCGTCATGGGGCGGCCGCATGATCTGGGGAACATCTCGAAGTACCTCGGCAAAGCCGTCACGCTCGAAGACTACATGGGCTGGCTGGCCAACAACTTCGATCCGTCGATCAGCTGGAGCGATCTGGAATGGATACGTGACTTCTGGCAAGGCCCGATGATCATCAAAGGCATTCTCGATCCCCAGGATGCCAAGGACGCAGTGACTTTCGGCGCCGATGGCATTGTCGTGTCGAACCACGGCGGCCGGCAGCTGGACGGCGTGCTCTCCACTACCAAGGCGTTGCCTCCGATCAAGCAAGCCATCGGTGATGACCTGACGGTGCTGGTCGATTCGGGCATCCGCTCGGGGCTGGACGTTGTACGGATGCTGGCACTGGGGGCGAAAGGCGTATTGCTGGGGCGTTCAATGGCCTATGCCTTGGCCGCCGATGGCCAACGCGGGGTGGAAAACATGCTGGATATATTCGCCAAGGAAATGCGCGTTGCCATGACCTTGACCGGGGTAACGTCCATTGACCAGATCGATGAATCGACACTGGTGCCTGCGCTCTGATCCCATGAAAAAACCCCACGCACACGAGTGAATGGGGCTGTTTCAGGTGTGCATTTCAGACTTCAGCGTCGAGTAACTCAAACTTGACCTGATCAGGATAGAACGCCATGTAACCGCGTATCTGATCTACTGAAATTTTCGGATCTTCATAACTCCATACCGCGTTCGCGCCTTCGTGCCCGGGGATTTGCAGGCTGAAGTAACTCGCATCTCCCTTGTAGGGGCAATAACTGGTGTGATCGGTGCGAGCAAAGTATTTTTCGTCGATGTCCTCCCGCGGCACGTAATAGACCGGCGGGTAATTGGCTTCCAACAGTACCAGCGCCCGTGAGGTCGCCGCTACCTGGATGCCATGGAATTTAACCAGCAGGCAGCCAGGCTGCTCGGCAATGGTGATGGCAGGAATAGGACCGGTGCTTTTCATGGAAGACGTTCCTCATGGCGAGTTAAACCTGTAGGAGCTCCGCTTTCCTGTGGCGAGGGAGCTTGCTCCCGCTGGGCTGCGCAGCGGCCCCGAAAATCGCGTTTTCGATCAAACAGGTATAACCCATGTTTGGCATTCATGACCGCTGCGCAGCCGAACGGACGCCAGAAACACAAAGCTGTACATCCATACAGATAAAGATTGCCCCCGCGCGCATCAACCGCCATTCTGTGCACCTCCCCGGACACTGATCGACGATGGTGGTTATGCGGCTGTACCTCTGTGAAAAACCTTCCCAGGCCAAAGACATTGCAGCCGTGCTCGGCGCGAAACGCCGTGGCGATGGCTGCTGGCTGGGAACGGACGTCACGGTGACCTGGTGCATCGGCCATCTGCTGGAAACCGCACCACCGGACGCCTACGACTCGCGTTACAAGCGTTGGGTGCTGGCGGACCTGCCGATCATTCCGGACAAATGGAAAATGTCCGTCAAACCGCGCACGGCCAGCCAGTACAAAGCGGTCAAGCGCCTGCTCGGTGAAGCGTCCGAACTGATCATCGCCACGGACGCCGACCGTGAGGGCGAAATGATCGCCCGGGAACTGGTGGAGCATTGCCGCTATCGCGGGCCGATCCGGCGACTTTGGCTGTCTGCACTGGACGATGCCTCAATCCGCAAGGCACTCGCCGCGCTTAAACCGGGGACCGAGACCTTCAGCCTCTATCACTCGGCGCTGGGCCGCTCCCGTGCCGACTGGCTGATCGGCATGAACATGAGCAGGCTGTTCACTTTGCTGGGACGCCAATCGGGCTATCAGGGCGTATTGCCGGTGGGCCGGGTGCAAACGCCGACCCTGCGTCTGGTGGTGGACCGCGACCGCAGCATTGCCGATTTCGTACCGGTCGCTTACTGGGCCATCGATGTACAACTACTGCACGACGGAACCGCGTTCACCGCCCAATGGCGGGCGGCTTCCGAGGTTTGCGACGATCAGGATCGCTGCCTGAATCAAGCGTTGGCGCAACAAGCCGCTGCGGCGATGATGGGTGCGGAGAGTGCCAGGGTGATCAAGCTGCGCACCGAGCGCATGCGCGAAGTAGCACCGCTGCCCTTTGATCTTGGTACTTTGCAAGAAGTCTGCTCGAAGAAGCTCGGCCTCGGCGCCCAGGAAACCCTCGACATCGCCCAGGCGCTCTACGAAACCCACAAAGTCATCACCTACCCGCGCAGCGATTGCGGCTTTCTGCCCGTCAGCCAGCACAGCGAAGCGCCGGGCATTCTGGCGGCGTTGCGTCAGGCCGATCCGGCACTGAACGCCTTGCACGATCATCTTGAACCCCAACGGCGTTCCAGGGCCTGGAACGATGCCAAGGTCAGCGCGCACCACGGCATCATCACTACCGCGGCGGCGAAGAACCTCGAACGCCTGACCGGCAAGCACCGCGCGGTCTATACGCTGATCCGGGCACGGTATCTCGCGCAATTCCTGCCCAATCATGAATACGATCGTACCCAGGCTGACTTCGACTGCGCCGGTGAAGCGCTGCGCGCGGTCGGCAAACAGATCGTCGAACCTGGCTGGAAGCGCGCCCTGCCCGAAGCGCTGGCTCCGGCGAAGGGTCGCGAAGCACCGGCGCCGCAAACCCTGCCGAACCTTCGAGAAGGGATTGAGTGCGCGGTGGCCAACGTGCAACTCAAGGACCTTTGGACGCAACCGCCCAAACCGTTCACCGAAGGTGACCTGATCAAGGCGATGAAGAACGTCGCCAAACTGGTGGAAGATCCACTGCTCAAGAAAAAGCTCAAGGACACCACCGGTATCGGCACCGAAGCGACCCGCGCTTCCATCATCCAGGGCCTGCTCGATCGCGGTTATCTGATCAAGAACGGAAAGGCTCTGGCCGCAACTCCCGCGGCGTTCAGCCTGATCGATGCTGTGCCGCGTGCGATTGCCGATCCGGGCACCACGGCCATCTGGGAGCAGGCCCTGGACATGGTGCAGAGCGGGAAAATGAGTCTCGAAGAATTCGTCACCAAACAAGCGGCATGGATGAGCAAACAAGTCGCCCGTTGTGCCGGCCTGAGCCTGACCATCAGCGGCCCGGCAAGTCCTGCCGGGCGTGGCGCAGCACCTTGGAAAAACAAGCGCAAGCCGGCCAAGCGCAAACCATCGAGCGGCAACAAACGCACGGTCAAGGCCTGAACCCTGTGGCGAGGGAGCTTGCTCCCGCTGGACTGCGCAGCAGGCCCTCTTTTTTGGGGGCGCTACGCACCCCGGCGGGAGCAAGCTCCCTCGCCACAAATCAATCCCCACAAGTCCATCGTCGTACGAACTATCCTTGACTGACTGATATCTGGAGTCGTCAGTTATGCCCACGATAGAACTGTACGCAGCCCAGCACGACGAACTGGAAACCATCGAAAACCTGATGCAGTTCTACACCTACGACTTCAGCGAATGGTTGCCGCTGGAACTCGGTGAACACGGTTTTTTCAACCTCCTGCCCCTGCCCGCCTATTGGCAAAAACCCTCAACCCGGCCGTTTCTGATCAAGGTCGACGGCGAACTGGCCGGTTTCGTGACCGTGGATGACGAAACCCATCTGCGCGGCGCTGAATACAACATCGGCTACCTGTTCGTCAGCCGACGCTTCCGTGGCCGGGGTGTCGCGAAGTTTGTCGTTTCCACCCTCTTGAGCCGGTTCCCCGGTCAATGGCAGATTCTCCACATCGAGGCGAACGAGCCAGCGCGGCTGTTCTGGATCGCCGTCATGCCTGCTCTGACGAATGGCGACTTTAGCCTGCATAGCCAGTCGATCGGCGGCTATCGGTGCACGCTCTACCGCTTTGAAACAACGCAGCCTACGCCAATCCTGTAGGCGCTGCCGAAGGCTGCGAT
>NZ_JAGYGD010000068.1:0-7890 GCF_019947275.1 Pseudomonas sp. GL-RE-29 | reverse complement strand
GGGTGGGCGCTCGGGCAGTTTGAGTTCTGCATAAAAACTCACGGCGTCCTGATACAGGCGCTTTCTGATGACCTTGAAATCCCTGTGGGCGTCGACCTCGTTCATGTTGTCGTAAAAATCCCGCAGCGAGTCATCGTCCAAACCCACCGCGCTTCTTTCAAGTTCCGGTTTCAATGGCTCGGGGACGTCATATTCCGAGGCCGGCAGTGGCCGCCTCGTGGGGCGCTCCGGCCAGCGTGGTGCGCTCGTGCCCGCCGTCGCGGTTGACTTGCCACCACCCTGGAGACCATTGCGCGGCAGGGTTTCCCATTCACCCTTGGCGTTCAGGCGTACCGGAATCGAGTTGGTGAAGCTGTTCGGGTTTTCGGGGTCGATGATGGCCCAATGTCCTGCGCCATTGAGATCGCTCTCAAAGCGAACGTAGTACGCAAGATCGTTCATCAAAATAGCGGATGATGGGTTCGAATCGAGTTGATAAATGCCCTGGAATTTTCCGGCGTCACTGATTGGCGTTCGACCCTCCAGCACTTCATTAGCTTGCCAGTGGCTCGGTACTTCGATGCGTGGTGAGGTTTCTGACACGGCTGAATCGAGTTCACCCGCCAGTTCGCTGGGCCAGCCCATGGGCTTCATGCCCTTTGCGATCAATGCCTCTTTCAATTCGTCGAGGCTATTCACCGTCATGGACTCGTAGGCGGGCCGAAGCGGGGTATCCAGGTTGAGTCTTCCGCCGGGCGTCATCCTGATGACGCTGTCCGCCATTCGACCTTCGGCGTTGCGATAAACCACCAGAATGCTGCTTCTGTAGCGCTGGAAGGTGAACATCCCGGGTTCGGGCAACAGTTGCTTCAGGTCTCGTGGGGTTCGGTACGCCCACGGGGTTTCCATCTGAACGCGCCAGTCACCTTTGATCAGATCATGAATGCTGTCGAAGTCGGTCCCGTCCGACACGTCATAAACGGGGGAGTCCGGGTAGTCTGCGTATTCCACCGCTAACCCCGGGTCGGTGCCAATGGATCGCGCCTGTCCTGGTGCCACGTCGTCAATGCGGATGCTCAAGGCGTCGGTCTGTTCGCTGATGCCTTGATAGCCTCTGAACGTCGCCATGTTCTCTTGATTGACCAGGCCCACCCATTTAGCCGGCGCTTTTAACGCCTCATTGAATTGAACGACCTCGCGCGCAAAAAAGCTCCGCGACGACTGATAATCCGACTCCCAGGCGAATGCGTCTTTATTAATGTTATAGGTCGTCGACGTATCGATGGCTTGAACCCGGATGCGCTGGGCATTGGCGGCTTTCACCAAAGCCATCAGGTTGAATTTGCCAGTTGGATCGTTGCCGGCCTTGATATCGAGTCGCTGCAGGTAGTTCTTCAACTCGGCGGGCATTTCACCGGTTCGCGCGAAGGCGTCCAGTTCGGGTTGATTGACGTTCACCAGCAGTTCCTGCAAGTAAAGCGTCTTGACGCCACGTTGAGCGAGCGCGGGCATGTTCTCGATCAGAAACTGTTTGCTACCGATACTGCCTTGGCTTTCGCCGATGACCAGCCCCGGCTTTTGCGCAAACACCGTTTCAAGCAATTCGCTGGGCGACGCAATCGACTGCGCAGACGAAACCGGCAGGCGGGGTATCGGCGGGTGAGCGTCGTACCATGCCTTTGCATCACTGACGAGGTTTCGGCGAGGTTCTTCCTGAGCCATCTCGAACTCGCTGAAGCTGGTTTCCTCTTCCACGACTGGAAGCCTGAGCAAACTCTGGATGTTTGCCCTGACTTCAGGCCCCACGATGCTCTCGACGTCGATTCCGCCAACCGACCATACTCGTCTGAATGGGCTGCGTACGTCGGCTCCCCCGAGTGCCCATTCCCTCATCGCCGGGTCTTCAAGGCCCGGCAGATGAATGCCAGGCAATTGTGCCCATTCTTCAACAGCAGGCCCACCGCTTGCACCTTCGGCAATCTCGATGGGGGCCTCCATGCCTCCTTTCAGACCCAACTTGGGAACGACCTCCCATTCCTCAGTGGCAGTCAAAAATCGCACTGGAATCGAACCTGAGAAGGAGTCCGGGTTGGCCGGGTCGATGATTGCCCAGTGACCACGGCCACTGAGGTTGTTTTCGTAGCGCACGTAATAGCCATTGCCCTTGAGTTTGATCGCACTTGAAGGGTTGGACGCGAGGCGATGGATACCCTGGAATTTGCCCGGTTCACGGACCATTGTTGCATCGTCTACAGCCACATCGACCTTGTAGGCTTCGGGTATCGATGACGGTGAAGGGCTTGGTCCGGTGTTGTCGGGCGTGCCCGTTGCAGGCTCAGATGGTTCCGGCGACTGCGCCGGTTCGCTGTCTGACTCGCTGCTCTCGTCCGGCGTTAATGCTTCACGATACTCGGCCATCTCACTCGCTTCGGCAGCATCGATCTCGGGACCGACTTCTTCCATCGAGCCAGGTCCCGCGAGAACGAGCAAGTTGAACAGCAAATCAATGCTGGCGAACACCGCGCCAAGGACACCGGCCTTGCGCTCTTCGGCGGTCTTGGCGTTTTGCGCCTGATCGATATTCAAGCCGAGGTTGGCGATACTCGCCCCGACCACGGGCAGCGCAATCGGCCAGCCGACGACCGCCATCGGCCCGAACACTTTGACCCCGGCGCTGAGGTAGCCGATCCAGAGTTTTTTGCGCAGGTCGCCATTGGACGTCAGCGAGAGATCGGCCTCGGCGAACATCACGTCTTTGGTGGAATCGCGCATCCAACTGAAGGCGTCGCCGCTGATGATCCGGTTTGTCTTGTTGATCAGGTGATGGTCGTACTTGCCCCAAGTGCTGACCAAGCGGTTCATCAGGTCGGTAATGTTCTCGGCGATGGTCTGGCGATCGACCATGGAAAAGTGCGTCATGAACGCCTGGCGTGCAGCGTCCTTGTTCAACTGCAGCAGTATCCAGTAGTGCATGTCCGTCTCGGTTTCCAGCACCTTGAAGGCAACCGGTTCACCGGGCAGGTAAACAATCTGCCGGCCTTTGGGCGCCGCAAAACGAAGGATGTTGGTGGCGACGTAGCCGTCGACATCCAGCGCCCGAACGATATCGACGCAAGGGTGCTGCGCTTGCAGCAACTGCAGGTTGACGGGCCAGGTGATCGGGCCAATGACGGCGTTGGTGATGAGCTGGAAATCGTCGTCGCTCAATTGGCGCTTGTCTCGGGCCTTCACAGCCGCAATGAGGAAATTGCACTTGGCCAACGTACGGAAGTCGTCGGCGGATGTTTCCCAGTAGCTGGTCAGGCGCTCGCGGTACATCGAGCTGAAATCGATGCTCCAGAACTCCTTTAGCACTTCGTTGCCATGCAGGCGTACTTCGTTGGTTTCGTTGAAGGTCCCGGCGTTCGGGCCGGCGGTATAGAAGCCGGCATAGACGTCCAGCAGGTCAGCGTTGTCCTGATCGCTGGCGCGAAAACGGTGGATGACCAACTGGGTCAGGGTCATGGAGGACGTCGGCGTGGCGTTGACATGCTCCCAGCCGGTAAAGGTTTTCGAGCTGCTTTGCGAGGTGTCGAAACGATGGAAGTACACCTTGTCCGGATCGAGGCCGGTAATGCCGGTTTTTTTCAGCAGGTCACTGGCTACCTCGTGCGCAGTACCTTGCAGGCTGGGGCAGGTCTGGATGACGCTTTTGGCGATGTCCTTGAGCGCGGCTTTGTCGGCGGCGTTGGGCAGTGGACGTGTTTCGTGCGGGTTCATGCACTCTCTCTCCTTGAGAAGAACGGGATGTCGAGCATGGCCCGTTCGTGCAAGGCCTGTGCACTACATAGTTATACCTGGGCTGATGTGCGGCCACAGGTCGCCCTTACCGTTTCGCAGTTGCAGGTGTATCGTATTCGCCTTTTGCAGGCTCCAGGCCTGACGCTGATTCGTGAGGTAGTTGAGTTCATGTCCTTTTCCCGTCGACAAATACTCGGTGGTCTGGCCGGTCTTGTGGTGGTTGGCGTGGGGGCGGGCGGCGCGTCGCGGTACTGGCTGGGCAAGATGGCCGACGCGGATGCCGGTCACGACTATGAACTGATTGCCGCACCGCTGGACGTCGAATTGGTGCCAGGACACAAGACCGAAGCCTGGGCATTCGGCCCTTCGGCGCCGGGCACCGAGCTGCGCGTGCGCCAGGGCGAATGGCTGCGGGTGCGCTTCATCAATCACCTGCCGGTCGCCACCACCATTCACTGGCACGGCATCCGCCTGCCGCTGGAAATGGACGGCGTGCCGTACGTCTCGCAGCTGCCGGTGCTGCCGGGTGAATACTTCGAATACAAATTCCGCGTGCCTGATGCTGGCAGCTACTGGTATCACCCGCACGTGAGCAGCAGCGAAGAACTCGGTCGCGGACTGGTCGGCCCGCTGATCGTCGAAGAGCGCGAACCCACCGGTTTCAAATACGAAAAAACCTTGAGCCTGAAGAACTGGCACATCGATGAGCAGGGCGCTTTCGTCGACTTCAGTATTCCTCGGGAGGCGGCCCGTGGCGGCACGGCGGGGCGTCTGTCGACCATCAACGGCGTCCCGCAAGCGGTGATTGAATTGCCTGCCGGGCAGATCACTCGCGTGCGTTTGCTTAACCTCGACAACACCCTGACTTATCGCCTGAACATTCCCGGCGTTGAAGCGCAAATCTATGCGCTGGACGGCAACCCTATCGAGCCGCGTCCGCTCGGCAAGGAATACTGGCTCGGCCCCGGCATGCGCATTTGCCTGGCGATCAAGGCGCCGCCGGCCGGTGAAGAATTGTCCCTGCGCAACGGCCCGGTGCGTTTGGGTACATTGCGCTCGGTGGCCAATAGCGACGCCCCGACCGAATGGCCACCCGCGCTGCCCGCCAACCCGGTGGCCGAGCCGGACCTGGCCAATGCCGAGAAACTCAACTTCAATTTCGAATGGGTCGGTTCGGTGTCGGTGAACGTCGACAACGGCAAACCGCCGAGTCTGTGGCAGATCAACGGCCAGGCCTGGGACATTACCGACAAGACCTGCGCCGACCGCCCGATCGCCAAGCTGGAAAAGGGCAAGAGCTACATTTTCGAGTTGAAAAACATGACTCAGTATCAACACCCGATTCACCTGCATGGCATGAGCTTCAAGGTGATTGCCTCGAACCGGCACAAGGTGATTCCGTACTTCACCGACACTTACCTGTTGGGCAAGAACGAGCGCGCGCAAGTGGCGCTGGTGGCGGATAACCCGGGTGTGTGGATGTTCCATTGCCATGTGATCGACCACATGGAAACCGGCCTGATGGCCGCAATCGAGGTGGCGTGATGCGTCAGATTCGTCCCGCTGCCATCATCGATCGCAGCCGTGATCGCGACTTCATGCACGAAGCGCTGGCGCTGGCCGCCCAAGGTGCACGACTCGGCGAAGTGCCGGTGGGCGCGGTGCTGGTGCAGGACGGTGAAATCATCGGCCGCGGCTTCAATTGCCCGATCAGCGGCAACGACCCCAGCGCCCATGCCGAGATGGTCGCGATTCGCGCGGCGGCCCAGGCTGTCAGCAACTACCGGCTACCCGGCAGCACGCTCTACGTCACGCTGGAGCCGTGCAGCATGTGCGCCGGGCTGATCGTGCATTCACGAATTGCCCGGGTGGTGTATGGCGCGCTGGAGCCGAAGGCGGGGATTGTGCAAAGTCAGGGGCAGTTTTTTACCCAGGGTTTTTTGAATCACCGGGTGTTGTATGAAGGGGGGGTGTTGGCGGAGGAGTGTGGGGCGGTGTTGAGCGAGTTCTTCAAGGCCCGGCGCGCAAAACCAACAATCTAAACAACTACATCAATCCCTGTGGGAGCTGGCTTGCCAGCGATAGCGGCGGTTCAGTCGACATAAATGTTTGATGTGCCGCCGCCTTCGCTGGCAAGCCAGCTCCCACAGGTTTTTGCAGTGTCTTGAAGTGATCGATTACTTCTTCGCCACAATCACCGCCCGCATCGGCGCCGGCAGCCCTTCAATCGTCTTGCTGTGATCTTCCGGATCGAGGAAGTCACTGAGCGACTGATACTTCATCCACTCCGTCCCACGCTGTTCCTCGACCGTGGTCACGCTGACATCCACGCACTTCACATCGGTGAACCCGGCCCGCCGCAACCACAACTCCAGCGCTGGCACCGACGGCAGGAACCACACGTTGCGCATCTGCGCGTAACGGTCTTCCGGCACCAGCACCTGATGTTTGTCGCCTTCGACCACCAGGGTCTCCAACACCAGTTCACCGCCCTTGACCAGGCAATCCTTCAGTGCCAGCAAATGCTCGATGGGCGAGCGACGGTGGTAGAACACGCCCATGGAAAACACCGTGTCGAACCCTTCGAGATTCGGCGGCAGGTCTTCGAAAGGGAAGGGCAAGTGCCAGGCGTTGGGCTCTGACAAGTAACGTTGCACAGCCTGGAACTGGCAAAAGAACAGCCAGTTCGGATCGACACCGATGACACTGTTGGCACCGGCGCCAAGCATGCGCCACATGTAGTAGCCATTGCCGCAGCCGACATCGAGGATGCGTTTGCCCTTGAGGTCCAAGTGCGGTGACACCCGCGACCATTTCCAGTCCGAGCGCCATTCGGTGTCGACGTGCACGCCGAACAGGTCGAACGGGCCTTTGCGCCACGGCGACAAGCCCATTAGTGCAGTACGCATTTGCGCGCGGGTTGCGTCGTCGCAATCGGTATCGAGCTTTAGGCCGTTGAGCAAATCGACTTCGCTCGGCTGAATCTTCGGCAGAGCATCCAGCGCACTCTGCCAACGCTCCAGGTCGCCGTGACCCTTTTCCATTTTCTTGTCGAGTTGCGCTTGCAGGGTGTTGGCCCATTCGGCCAGTGGAGTACCGGCCAGACGGCGGGCGAGGGGGGACAGATCAATCATGGCAAGGCAATCAACGAGGCAAAGTTAAGACACTGGAACCACGGCACGACTTTCGAGAACCCGGCGGCCAGCAGGCGTTCGCGGTGTTCTTCGAGACTGTCGGGCTTCATGACGTTTTCGATGGCGCTGCGCTTCTGGGCGATTTCCAGTTCGCTGTAGCCGTTGGCGCGTTTGAAGGCGATGTGCAGGTCGGTGAGCAGCGCGTGTTCCTGCTCGTCTTCGAAGCGTAGTTTTTCCGAGAGAATCAGCGCACCACCCGGCAACAGCGACTGACGGATGCGCGACAGCAATGCCGTGCGTTGCTCCGGGGCGATGAATTGCAGGGTGAAGTTCAGCGCCACCACCGAGGCTGGCTGGAAGTCGAGGGCGAGGATGTCGCCTTCGATCACTTCCACCGGCAGCAACTCCTGGAACATCGAATCCTGACCGTTGAGGTACTCGCGGCAGCGCTCGACCATGGCCGCTGAGTTATCCACAGCGATCACCCGGCAACCGTCGGTGCGTACGTGACGGCGCAGGGCCTGGGTCACGGCGCCCAGCGACGAGCCCAGGTCGTAAAGCACGCTGCCAGGCTGGGCGAACTGTGCGGCGAGCACGCCGAGGTTCTCGACGATGGTCGGATAACCCGGCACCGAACGCTTGATCATGTCCGGGAACACCCGCACCACGTCCTCGTTGAAGGCGAAGTCAGGCACCTGGGCCAAAGGCTGGGCGAAAAGGCGATCGGGTTCTTTGCTCACGGCGGTTCCAGCGGTGTAGGTGGAAAAGGCCGGCATTTTAGCCAAGTTGACGCGGGGATGCGCGGGTTGTCTGATAAAGAGGCAGGTCAGGAAACTTCGCCGTCAGTGATAGTGCTATCACGAACAGGCTCGCTTGTATGTTTAGACTTGAAGGGGTGGGCGGGACTAAAAGCTCGATTCCGACTCTAGCCAGTACGGACCGTGGGAGACTTCTCGTCCCGCCCTTTCTACCCGAAGCGCCGATAAGGAATTCATCG
>NZ_JAGYGD010000067.1:0-8226 GCF_019947275.1 Pseudomonas sp. GL-RE-29 | reverse complement strand
TGCCGAAGGCTGCGATCTTTTGATCTTGTTTTTTAAGATCAAGATCAAAAGATCGCAGCCTTCGGCAGCTCCTACAGGGGTTTCCGATTTCAGTGCCGGCGTTTTAGGGTATCGGACGGCAGTTCGCCGAACTGCTTGCGATAGCTGTCCGAAAACCGTCCCAAATGTAAAAACCCGTAATCCATCGCCACTTCCGTGACGTTGCGCACGTTGCAGGTCGGATCGCTCAGGCAGGCGTTGATGCGTTCCAGGCGTTTCTGGCGGATGTAGTTTTTCGGCGTGGTCCCGGCGCTGCGCTCGAACAGGCCGTATAGCGAACGCAGGCTCATGCTGGCCTGACGCGCCAGTTCTTCGCTGTCGATGTCTTGCTTGAGGTTGCGCGCGATGTAATCGGCGATTGTCTCGAAGGTCGCCGCAGGGGAACCGAGGCTGACGCGACTGACGTTGGTCTTCATCAGGCTGAGCATCTTGCTGACGATAATCTGCGTGTAATGCTCCTGCACCCGCGGAATCTGCTCGGTGGCTTCGGCTTCCTGGCAAATCATCGCCAGCAGGTTGACGAAACCTTCGAGTTGATTGAGCTGATAGCGATTTTCCACAAAGCGCACGCCCTGCCCCGGATAGTGCCAGCGCTGTTCGTCGCACACGGATTCGAACAAATGGGTGGGCACTTTCAGGATGAATTTTTCGCAATCGGCGGAGTACGTCAGGTCCACCGGATCGTCGGGATTGATCAGAAGGAGTTCGCCGGGGGCGAAGTAGTGTTCCTGGCCATGCCCGCGCCACAGGCAGTTGCCGCGCAGCAGCACTTGCAGGTGGTAGATGTTCTCCAACGCGCCGGAGGTCACCCGCACACTGGCGCCGTAGCTGATACGACACAGGTCGAGGCTGGCGAATTTTCGATGATCGAGGCTGGCCAGCGGTCGGCCGGCCCGGGGCATCAGGATGCAATGGTTGCCGACGTGCTGATTGACGTAGCCAGACACCGCGTAGGGGTCGGCATGGTCGAATACTCTGCTGCGCTGACTCAACAGTTGCGCTTGCATCATCGGGTCACTCTGGTTGTTATGGGTTGCGTCGGGACATTCTAGGGCAGTCCTTGCAGCGGTGTATCAATGCACCGACCTGTGGGCGCTTCAGCGAACAACACAAATCCCCTGTAGGAGCTGCCGAAGGCAGCTCCTACAGGGTTTTGCGATCAGTCCTCGAGGGCGCGCACACGCTCGTGACGCTGCTGCTCCTCAGGCTGGGCAGACGATTGCAGGGTGAAATCGAACTCGATTTCGGCAAAACGACCGCTCACACCATGGGCAGCGGCGCGCTGCTGATCGTCGCTGAAGGTGATCTTGGCGATCAGCTCGTCACGGGTGGCGTAGGCGAAGTCGTCATGCAGGTACTTTTCGCCATCCAGATTGATCTGAGTCGTCAGGTGACGATGATCCGGCGCCGAGATGAAGAAGTGCACATGCGCCGGACGCTGACCATGGCGACCCAGTTGATCGAGCAGTTGCTGGGTCGGACCGTCCGGCGGGCAGCCGTAGCCCGACGGCACGATGCTGCGGAAACGGTAGCGGCCATCGGCGTCGGTGACGATGCGGCGACGCAGGTTGAATTCCGATTGGGTCGAGTCGAAGTACGAGTAAGTACCGCCGGTATTGGCGTGCCAGACATCCACCACGGCACCGGCCAGAGGTTCGCCTGCGGTGTTGAACACGCGACCTTGCATGAACAGGGTCACACCCGGATCGACGCCGTCATCCAGACGCGCTTCGCCTTGCGACAGCGGGGCACCGGCGACGTACAGCGGGCCTTCGATGGTGCGCGGCGTGCCGCCGGATTTGCCGGCCTGTTCGTCTTCGGCATCCATCAGCAAGTCAAGGTAATGCTCCAGACCGAGCCCGGCCACCACCAGCCCGGCTTCCTGACGCGCACCCAGCACGTTCAAGTAGTTGACCGCTTTCCAGAACTCTTCCGGGGTCACGGCGAGGTCTTCGATGATGTTCACCGAGTCACGCAGGATGCGGTAGATCAGGGCCTTGGTCCGTGCATCGCCAGCATCGTTGTGCAGGCCGCTGGCTTCTTCGAGAAACTTCTGGACTTCGGCAGTGTGGGAAATCTTGACGTTCATTTTGTTAGGTTCCTCATCTTGTAATTATTAGCGTAGCGATCTGAGCAGGCTGGGCTCAGCGGTCATCGTCACGAATCGAAGAAGGATGCCGGCACATCGCATCGATCTCGATGGCCATGTACGGAAACAGTGGCAATTGCATCAGCAGGTCATGCAGTTCCTGAACGCTGTCGACGTCGAACACGCTGTAGTTGGCGTAATGTCCGGCGATGCGCCACAGGTGACGCCACTTGCCTTGATCTTGCAGGCGCAAAGCCAGGGCTTTCTCGTCAGCCTTGAGCTTTGCGGCCGCTTCAGAATTCATATCGACCGGCAAATTCACGGTCATCTTTACGTGGAACAGCATAATGCTCTCCTCAGGCTTGATGAATGGCAGTGGATGTTTTGTCGCGGCGGAAAAACGCCAGGCGTTCTTCATCCAGGCTCAGGCCAAGACCCGGGGTCTTCGGCACGTGCAGTTCGAAATCGCGATACACCAGCGGTTCGCTGAGAATGTCTTCGGTCAACAGCAGCGGGCCGAACAGCTCAGTGTCCCACGCCAGTTTGTTCAGGGTAACGAAGGCATGCGCCGAGGCCATGGTGCCCAGGCCACCTTCGAGCATGGTGCCGCCGTACAGGGCGATGCCGGCCGCTTCGGCGATCGAGGCGGTGCGCAACACGGCGCGTGGGCCGCCGTTCTTGGCGATCTTCAGGGCGAACACCGAAGCCGCACCTTCGCGAGCCAGGTTGAACGCGTCTTCCACACATTCGATGGATTCGTCGGCCATGATCGGCGCCGGGCTCATCGCGTTCAGACGAGCCATGCCAGCGCGGTTGTTGCGCGAGATTGGCTGCTCGATCAGGTCGATGCCGTTGGTACCGAGGATCCGGCAGGCACGCAGCGCGACTGCTTCGTCCCAGGCCTGATTGACGTCGACCCGCACACTGGCGCGGTCACCCAGGGCTTTCTTGATCGCAATCACGTGGGCCAGGTCACGGTTCACTTCGCCGGCACCGATTTTCAACTTGAAGATGCGATGGCGGCGCAGGTCGAGCATTTTTTCCGCTTCGGCGATGTCCTTCTCGGTATCGCCGCTGGCCAGGGTCCAGGCCACTGGCAGCGCATCGCGAACGCGACCGCCGAGCAATTCACTGACCGGCAGGCCGAGGCGTTTGCCCTGGGCGTCGAGCAACGCGGTTTCGATGCCGGACTTGGCGAAAGTGTTACCGCGAATACTGCGCTCCAGGCGCAACATGGCGGCGTTGACGTTGCCGCTGTCCTGGCCGATCAACAGTGGCGCGAAGTGTTTATCGATGTTGGTCTTGATGCTGTCAGGGCTTTCGTTGCCGTAAGCCAGGCCACCGATGGTGGTGGACTCACCGATGCCCTCGATGCCATCGGCGCAACGCACGCGAATGATCACCAAGGTCTGGTTCTGCATGGTGTGCATCGCCAGTTTATGCGGGCGGATGGTCGGCAGATCGACAATGATCGTCTCGATCGACTCAATGGCTGTTGCAAGCATTTCGATACCCGTCAGGTTCTTGAAGTTCTGGAATCGATTCTCGTACGGCTTTTTTCTGGATGCCAATATAGAATTGGTCTGACTTGATACCTTAAAGGTATGCAATTGATCGGCGACTGGAGGCCTCATGGAACTGCGTCACCTGCGTTATTTTCAGGTTTTGGCTCAAACCCTCAACTTCACCCGTGCCGCCGAATTGCTGCACATCGCCCAACCGCCCCTGAGTCGGCAGATCCAGCAACTGGAAGACGAATTGGGCGTGATGCTGCTGGAGCGCGGGCGTCCGCTGAAGCTGACCGACGCTGGGCGGTTTTTCCATGAACACTCCACCGCCCTGCTCGAACAACTGAACAAGGTCTGTGACAACACCCGACGCATTGGATTAGGCGAAAAGACCTGGCTGGGCATCGGTTTTGCGCCGTCAACTTTATATGGCGTGCTACCGGAACTGATCCGGCGCTTGCGCAGCGGCGAGCCTTTGGAGCTGGAGTTGGGGCTTTCGGAAATGACCACGCTGCAACAGGTGCAAGCGTTGAAGGCGGGACGCATCGACATCGGCTTCGGTCGTATCCGCATCGATGACCCGGCCATCGTCCAGACCGTGTTGACCGAAGATCGCCTGGTCGCCGCCCTGCCCGCCGGTCACCCGTTGCTCGCCGGCCCCATCAGCCTGCGTGACCTGGCGAAAGAACCCTTTGTGCTGTACCCCGGCAACCCGCGCCCGAGCTACGCCGACCATGTGATCGCGCTGTTCGAATCCTATGGCGTGAGCATCCATGTGGCGCAATGGACCAACGAATTGCAAACGGCGATCGGTCTGGTGGGTGCCGGTATCGGGGTCACGTTGGTACCGGCCTCGGTGCAATTGCTGCACCGCGACGACATCGGCTTCACCCCGTTGCTGGAAGACAACGCGACCTCGCCAATCATCCTCAGCCGACGGGTGGGCGATGTGTCACCGGGGTTGAATCATTGCTTGCGGATGATTGATGAGTTGTTGCCAAGAAGTTAAGTAAAACCCTGTGGCGAGGGAGCTTGCTCCCGCTGGGCTGCGAAGCGGCCCCATAATCTGCCACCGCGATCATTCAGGAATACCGTATTGCGACTGCTGCGCAGCCGAGCGGGAGCAAGCTCCCTCGCCACGAGGTCAGTGTGAATCGCTGCTCCATATCCAGTTCCAGAACCCCGGCAATTTCACCGGTTGCGAACTGTCGCGCACGGTACGCGCCATCGCCGCCCGTTGCAGGGCGTCGGTGTCGATGTAAAACGGTTGCTCTGCGACCTTCACCCCCGTCTCGCGGGCGCTGTCGACAAGGATTTGCAGGTACTCACGGGTATGCCGGGCGGTGTAGCGATTGAGGTCATGGAAGGTCACCACCACCGGAATCACCCCGTCCACCACCGGCAACTCGCCCAACGCAATGCGCTCGCGCACTTCGGACATTGAACGCAGGAAATGCGCCCGGCGCCGGGGGCTGGCGTTGAAGCCCCAGATCTTGCCGTCATTGGCACTTAAATCGGTCAGCAGCACGTGCAGGCCATGCTGCTGATACGCGGCGAAAGTGCGTTTGTCGTAGTTCCAGAATGGCGGACGCAGCAGCGTCGGTGCCGCACCGGTGATCGCGGCGATGTCAGCGCTGCCATCGGTGAGGGCTTGTTCGAGCGCTTGCGGGTCGAGGGAACGATGGTTGGTGTGCGAAGGCGTGGCGGTATGGAAACCCAGGATGTGTCCGGCATCCCGTTCGCGGTGCATGATCCGCCGCCCGATCTCGCTACCCCCGGCCCGTGAGGCCCGGGTCTGCACGAAGAACACGGCTTTGATGTCGGGTTGCAGCGGATTGCGTGCCAGGCTGTCGAGCACGGTTTCGGTGGGGTTCCATAAGCTCGATGCACTGGGGCCATCGTCATAAGTCAGCAAAAAGCGGATGGGGGGTTGCTCGCGCAGACGCTGTTCGGTCTGCGACGTCATTTCGATGGGCGCGGCGATGCAGCCCAGCAGACTGACTGCCATGGCAAACGCCGTTAGAACCTTGACCCACTGTTTCATGCTTTTGCCTTGAGTCAGACCGATTCGGTCAACACGTCGAATGGCAAAAATCCTTCGCCCGTAAATCCATCGTCGGCCCGCAGATGGCTGCGGGCCGAGGTTGGATCAGGGTAGACAGTGTTTGGTTCCGGTGCCGCCCAGCGCTATGGATTACTGGGTAAAAGACTGCTGGAAGGAGTTGTCGATGATCGGTGCCGTGGCCAGTTCGGCCGGCAGCGCCTTGACCTTGAACAGGAAGTCCGCGGTGCTTTGCAAATCCTTGGCGGCCTGCGCATCCACCGGGCCGACGGACATGTGGGCCTGGCGCAACCAGTGGCGGGAAACGTTCTGATCGAGGTTGGCCTTCTTCGCCCAGAGGTCGGCGTATTCGTCGGTGTGGTTATCCACCCAGGCCCGGGCCTTTTTCAGGCGTCCCAGAAAGTCGGCGATGGCCTCGCGCTTGCTGTCGATCGAAGGAGTCGACGCGGCAATGGCACTCAGGCCGGGCATCAGGTTTTTCGCGGTAAGAATCGGCCGCGCGCCGGAGAACAGGATCTGTTGGGAAATGTACGGTTCCCAGACCGGGAATGCGTCGATGCTGCCTTGAGGCAACGCGGCAGCGGCATCAATCGGCATCAACTTGATGAAGTCGACGTAGTCTTCCGGCAGATCGGCTTTCTCCAGGGCACGCAAGGTCAGTTGCTGACTCCAGGCGCCGGGCCAATACGCGACTTTCTTGCCTTTGAGATCAGCGATGGTTTTCACCGGCGAATCCTTGGGCACCAGCAAGGCGATGGTGTCCGGATTCTGCCGTGAGACACCGATCAGCTTGACCGGCGCCTGCTTGGCGGCGAGGAACAGAAAACCCGAATCGCCGAGAAAGCCGAGGTCCAGCGCACCGGTGTTCAAGGCTTCGGCCAGCGGCGCGGCGGCCTGGAAGTGCTTCCAGTCGACGGTGTACGGCGCCCCTTCCAGCACGCCCGACGCCTCCACCGAAGCACGCACGTTGTAGTAATTCTGGTCGCCGACGTGCAGGACGACGGGCTCGGCGGCGTAAGCCAATGGCGCGGCAAACAGGGCGCTGGTCAACAGACCGCGTACGAATCGGGACAGGTTCATCGGGGGCTCCTTGAAGGTGAGTGCGATAGACCATAACGCTCTTACAAGAAGCTTTTTAAATTCGATTTCTGCATAAGCTAATGTCCCGTGACACGCAGTGTTGGCCCAGCAACAGCCATTCAACAGAGTGCGTCATGCGGTACATCCCACGGCGCGTTCATGAGCCTCGAAGCCCCGAGACAGCGCGATTTCGAGAACATGGCACAGAGCCTGCAATATTCCTTTTATGCAGGAAGCATCCGAACAAAATAATTTTTTGGACATAAGAATCTCGCCGCCTTGCCCGGAGCCCGTTTCATGAAACCCACCTTCCGTTTTGCGAATTTCAGGTACCTGCTCAGCGCCTGCGCCCTGGCCCTGAGCCTGCAGCCCTTGGCCCAGGCTGCAGAAGCGCCTCCGGCCGAAGTGCATCTGGATTACGCCTATTACTCGCCCGTCAGCCTGGTGCTCAAGCACTTCGGCTTCCTGGAAAAGGCCTTGCCACAAACCAAGGTCAGCTGGGTACTGAGCCAGGGCAGCAACCGCTCGCTGGAATACCTCAATAGCGGTGGCGTCGACTTCGCCTCCTCCGCCAGCCTCGCGGCGGTCCTCAGTCGCGCTAATGGCAGCCCGATCAAATCGGTTTACGTTTATAGCCGCGCCGAATGGACCGCGCTGGTGGTGCGCAAGGATTCACCGATCAAAACCGTCGCCGACCTCAAGGGCAAGAAAATCGCCGCCACCAAAGGCACCGACCCGTACCTGTTCACCTTGCGCAGCCTGCAACAGGCCGGCCTGAGCAAAGACGATGTGGAACTGGTGCACTTGCAACATCCGGACGGCCGCACCGCGCTGGAGAAAGGTGATGTCGACGCCTGGGCCGGACTCGATCCGCACATGGCCGCCAGCCAGGTCCAGGCCGGTTCGCGCCTGTTGTATCGCAACACCAACTTCAACAGTTATGGCGTAGTCAGCGTCACCGACACCTATGCCAAGGAACATCCACAGACCATCGACACCGTTCTCAAAGCCTACGAACAGGCTCGGGAATGGTCGGTAAAAAACCCTGACGAACTGGCGAAACTGCTCGCCACGGAATCCGGCCTGCCACTGGAAGTGGCCAAGCTGCAACTGTCGCGCACCGACCTGAGCAGCCCGCAACTGACCGCCAAGGATGTCATCGCATCCAAGGCCGCCGCGCCGATTCTGGTTTCTGAAGAACTGGTACGGCGTGGGGTGAATGTCGATCAGGTGATCGATCAACTGATCGACACAGGCTTCAAGGAAACCGTCGCTCGTCAGTAAAAGCAAAAGATCGTCCGAACGCGGCCCGAGCCTGCGGTGTAGTGGTTCAGTTTTTTTAAACCATCCCGTAGGAGGATTAAGCCGCCTGTTGCTCGAACAGCGCAGGCGGCAAGTGGTTCGAGGCGGAGTGGCAACGGCGATAGTTGTAATGCGAGATGAATTCC
>NZ_JAGYGD010000066.1:0-8520 GCF_019947275.1 Pseudomonas sp. GL-RE-29 | reverse complement strand
CCAGCGATGGCGTCCGAGAGATCGCCATCGCTGGCAAGCCAGCTCCCACAGGGCAGGCATTAACCCAATCGGTTTTATCTGAACCCTGCCCGCACAGGATCGTCATCTACAGTGAACTTGCGCGGGACTACTTGAAACGTCACGGAGAATCACACTATGAGCACTGATGGTGCCTTGGGTCGAAGCCGTCTATTGCCGAGCCTGCTCGGCATACTGCTTCTGCTAATGGGCCTGGCCATGCTGGCCGGGGGGATCAAGCTGAGCATGCTCGGCGGCTCGCTGTATTACCTGCTGGCCGGTATCGGCCTGGCGCTGACCGGCATCCTGCTGTTGCTGGCACGCCGTGCCGCACTGGGCCTGTACGCATTGGTGCTGTTCGCCAGCACCGTGTGGGCGCTGTGGGAAGTCGGCCTCGACTGGTGGCAACTGGTGCCGCGCCTGGCGATGCTGTTTGCGCTGGGCCTGGTGATGCTGCTGCCCTGGTTCCGTCGTCCGCTGCTGCGTGATGGCGCAGCACCGATGGGCACTGGCGCGCTGAGCGTGGCCGTGGTCATTGCCGGCGTTGCCGCACTGGCCAGCCAGTTCACCAATCCGGGTGAGATCAAAGGCCAACTGGACCGCGACAGCGTGCCGGGCATGACCAACACCGCCCCCGCCATGCCGGACGGTGACTGGAACTCCTACGGCCGCAGCGCCCATGGCGATCGTTACTCGCCGCTGGCGCAGATCACCCCGCAGAACGTCAACAAACTGGTTCCGGCCTGGACCTACCGCACCGGCGACCTGCCAGGGCCGAACGACCCGGGCGAAACCACTGCCGAAAACACCCCGCTGAAAGTCAACGGCATGCTCTACGTGTGCACGCCGCACAGCCAGGTGATCGCACTGGACCCGGACACCGGCAAGGAAATCTGGCGGTTCGATCCGAAGCTCTCGACGCAAAACGCGGCGAACTTCAAGGGTTGGGCGCACATGACCTGCCGTGGCGTGACCTATCACGATGACGCCGTCTACGCCTCCGAACAGAGCCCGACCGGCAGCGCCAGCCCGGCAGCTGTCAGCGCCGTGTGCCCGCGCCGGATCTTCCTGCCAACCGCCGACACCCGCCTGATCGCCCTCGACGCCGACACCGGCAAAATGTGCGAAGACTTCGGCGATAAAGGTCAGGTCGACCTGCGTGCCAACATCGGCGGCTTCACGGCCGGTGGTTACTACTCCACCTCGCCACCTGCAGTCACCAAGGACCTGGTGGTGATCGGCGGCCACGTCACCGACAACGTCTCCACCGACGAGCCAAGCGGCGTAATCCGCGCGTTCGACGTGCATACCGGCAAACTGGTGTGGAACTGGGACAGCGGCAACCCGGACGACACCACACCGATTGCCGAAGGCAAGACCTACACCCGCAACTCGCCGAACATGTGGTCCATGTTCGCCGTCGACGAAAAACTCGGCATGCTTTACCTGCCGATGGGCAACCAGACGCCGGACCAGTTCGGTGGCGCTCGCACCCCTGAGTCGGAGCTGCACGCCGCCGGCCTGACCGCCCTGGACATCGCCACCGGTCAAGTGCGCTGGCACTTCCAGTTCACCCACCATGACCTGTGGGACATGGACGTGGGCGGCCAGCCAACCCTGATGGACCTGAAAACCGCTGACGGCGTGAAGCCAGCGGTTCTTGCGTCCACCAAGCAAGGCAGCATCTACGTGCTGGACCGCAGCACCGGCCAGGCCATCGTGCCAATCAATGAAATCCCGGTGCCGCAAGGCGCGGTGGAAGGCGACCACACCTCGCCAACTCAACCGAAGTCCGACCTCAACCTGATGCCGCCGCCGCTGCAAGAGCGCGACATGTGGGGCGTCACGCCGTTCGACCAGTTGATCTGCCGGATCGACTTCAAATCCATGCGCTACGACGGTCCGTTCACCCCGCCGTCGCTGCAAGGTTCGATCGTTTATCCGGGCAACTTCGGCGTGTTCGACTGGGGCGGTATCTCGGTTGACCCGGTGCGTCAGATCGCTTTCGTGAACCCGAGCTACATGGCGTTCAAATCGAAAATGATCCCGGCCGCCGAAATCGCTGCCCAAGGCCCGCGCAAAAGCGAAACCGAAGGCGTGCAGCCGAACAAAGGCGCGCCGTACGGCGTCGTCCTCGAAGCGCTGCTGTCGCCCATGGGCCTGCCGTGCCAGGCGCCAGCCTGGGGCTACGTGGCGGCGGTCGATCTGACCACTCACCAAGTGCTCTGGAAGCACAAGAACGGCACCGTGCGCGACAGCTCGCCGGTTCCGATCCCGCTGAGCATGGGCGTACCAAGCCTGGGCGGCACCTTCACCACCGCCAGTGGCGTCGGCTTCCTCAGCGGCACCCTCGACCAGTACCTGCGCGCCTATGACGTGAAAAACGGCAAGCAACTGTGGGAAGGCCGCCTGCCGGCCGGCGCGCAAACCACGCCAATGACCTACACCGGCAAGGACGGCAAGCAATACGTGCTCGTCGTCGCCGGCGGTCACGGCTCGCTGGGCACCAAACAGGGTGACTATGTGATTGCGTACAAACTGTCCGAGTAAGTTGTAACGGCAGTAAAACAAAAGGCGACGCCCTCACAGGCGTCGCCTTTTTTTTCTTTGGACTGACCGCCCGCACCACATACTCCTGTGGGAGCTGGCTTGCCAGCGATGGCGGCCTGCCTGCCAGCGTCATTGTTGAATGTGCTGGCCTCATCGCGGGCAAGCCGCGCTCCCACAGTGACCTTGATCGGTTGCAGACTTTGCGCAGCCATCGCGAGCAGGCTCCCACGTTTTGATCTCGGCTGGTCTGGAAAACTCTGCGAACGTCCTACAGATTTGGCAGTTCCGAGGGAGGATTCCGACAAGTTCTGGCGGTTGTCGCGTCGGAAGCCGAAACGATAGGCTTTCGGGGTCGCTGCAAATTCAGCGACCGGGTTTGGTCGCCCAGGTTTAGAATGGCGCACTTTTCGTGCTTGCTTCATGGCGAGCTGTGCGTGGGAGGGCTTCGGCCCTGCCGGGTTCCATTCCCTGGTCGACCAACCTGCGTACGGTTCGCCACCCAACTGCTTGGTCGCAGTCATGGCGAACTCCCTGTCCTCGAATGGAGCTTCACCATGTTCAAACAGTCACCGAATCCCCCCGAAACCGACGACGTTTCCCCCTACGAATCCGCCGATTCGAACAAACTCAACGAAGCCGCCGAACGCGCCCTCGATTTCCACTTCACATCGATTGCCGACATCAAAGCCACCCCGCGCACCCCCAGCACGCTGTTCACCGTGGACCCAGAGGCCACGACCGAAACCCTCGTGGTTTATCTGGTCGAGACGCTGGCCTCGGTCGATGTCATGGTCCATCACCTGGTGGACCATCTCGACGGTGGGTCGCGTAATGCTTTGCTGGGTATTTCCAACAGCATCATGCTGGCCGAGATCACGGCGAACCGGGTGCTGGATCAAATCGATCCCCCGGCGTAGACGTTGCCCCTGTAGGAGCCGGCTTGCTGGCGATGGTGTTTCAGGCGACATCACCGCAGCTGACACACCATCGCCAGCAAGCCGGCGCCTACAGCGCCTCAAGATCCAGCTAACCTGAATCCCTGCTGAACACACCTTCGAATGATCCATTAACGCCAAGGCATCATTGAAACCACCGCCAACCTGCCCCATCTAAGACCCATACCCCATTGCGCAGGTGCCCCATGAGCGACCAGCAAGAATTTCCCGAAGACCCGAGTGAATACGCAGATCCGGAAAACACCACCCACCACTCCACCGGCAAAGGCCTCGCCCTGCCCGGCCAGAACCTGCCGGACAAGGTCTACATCATCCCGATCCACAACCGACCGTTCTTCCCGGCCCAAGTGCTGCCGGTCATCGTCAACGAAGAACCGTGGGCCGAGACCCTCGACCTGGTCAGCAAGTCCGATCATCACTCCCTGGCCCTGTTCTACATGGACACGCCCCAGGAAGACCCGCGCCATTTCGATACCTCGGCCCTGCCGCTGTACGGCACGCTGGTCAAGGTGCACCACGCCAGCCGCGAAAACGGCAAATTGCAGTTCGTCGCCCAGGGCCTGACCCGCGTCCGCCTCAAGACCTGGCTCAAGCACCATCGCCCGCCGTACCTGGTGGAAGTCGAATACCCGCACCAGCCCACCGAGCCGACCGACGAGGTCAAGGCCTACGGCATGGCGCTGATCAATGCGATCAAGGAACTGCTGCCGCTTAATCCGTTGTACAGCGAAGAGTTGAAGAACTACCTCAACCGCTTCAGCCCCAACGACCCGTCGCCACTGACCGACTTCGCCGCCGCGCTCACCTCGGCCACCGGCAGCGAGCTGCAGGAAGTGCTCGACTGCGTGCCGATGCTCAAGCGCATGGAAAAAGTCCTGCCGATGCTGCGCAAGGAAGTCGAAGTCGCTCGCCTGCAAAAAGAAATCTCCGCCGAAGTAAACCGCAAGATCGGCGAACATCAGCGCGAGTTCTTTCTCAAGGAACAGCTCAAGGTCATCCAGCAGGAGCTGGGGCTGACCAAGGACGATCGCAGCGCCGACCTCGAACAATTCGAACAGCGGCTAGAGGGCAAAGTCCTGCCGGCGCAGGTGCAGAAGCGCCTCGAAGAGGAAATGAACAAGCTGTCGATCCTCGAAACCGGCTCGCCGGAGTACGCGGTGACCCGTAACTACATCGACTGGGCGACCTCGGTGCCGTGGGGCGTGTACGGCGAGGACAAACTCGACCTCAAGCACGCGCGCAAGGTGCTGGACAACCACCACGCCGGCCTCGACGACATCAAGGACCGCATCCTCGAATTCCTTGCGGTCGGTGCCTACAAAGGCGAGATCAGCGGTTCCATCGTATTGCTGGTCGGCCCGCCGGGCGTGGGTAAAACCAGCGTCGGCAAATCCATCGCCGAATCCCTCGGGCGGCCGTTCTATCGCTTCAGTCTCGGCGGCATGCGCGACGAGGCGGAGATCAAGGGCCACCGCCGCACCTATATCGGCGCGCAGCCGGGCAAACTGGTGCAAGCGTTGAAAGACGTCGAAGTGATGAACCCGGTGATCATGCTCGACGAAATCGACAAGATGGGCCAAAGCTACCAGGGCGACCCGGCCTCGGCGCTGCTGGAAACCCTCGATCCGGAGCAGAACGTCGAGTTCCTCGACCACTACCTCGACTTGCGCATGGACCTGTCGAAAGTGCTGTTCATCTGCACCGCCAACACCCTGGATTCGATTCCCGGCCCGTTGCTGGACCGGATGGAAATCATTCGCTTGTCGGGCTACATCACCGAAGAAAAAGTCGCCATCGCCAAGCGTCACCTGTGGCCGAAACAGCTTGAGAAGGCCGGCGTATCGAAAGGCAACCTGAGCATCAGCGACAGCGCGCTCAAAGCCTTGATCGACGGTTATGCCCGTGAAGCCGGCGTGCGTCAGCTGGAAAAAAACCTCGGAAAACTGGTGCGCAAAGCGGTGATGAAACTGCTCGACGACCCGGGCGCGGTGATCAAGCTTGGCCCGAAAGACCTCGAACCTTCCCTCGGCAAACCGGTGTTCCGCAACGAGCAAGTGCTCTCGGGCACGGGCGTGATCACAGGCCTGGCCTGGACCAGCATGGGCGGCGCGACCCTGCCGATCGAAGCGACACGCATCCATACGCTCAACCGTGGCTTCAAGCTCACCGGGCAATTGGGTGATGTGATGAAGGAATCCGCAGAAATCGCCTACAGCTACGTCAGCTCCAACCTGAAGTCGTTTGGCGGTGACCCGAAGTTCTTCGACGAAGCTTTCGTGCACCTGCACGTGCCGGAAGGCGCCACTCCGAAAGACGGCCCGAGCGCCGGCGTGACCATGGCCAGCGCCCTGCTGTCCCTGGCACGCAACCAGCCACCGAAAAAAGGCGTGGCCATGACCGGCGAACTGACGCTGACCGGGCATGTGCTGCCGATTGGCGGGGTGCGCGAGAAAGTGATTGCAGCGCGGCGGCAGAAGATTTTCGAGCTGATTTTGCCGGAGGCTAACCGGGGGAATTTCGAGGAGTTGCCGGAGTATCTGAAGGAAGGCATTACCGTGCATTTTGCCAAGCGTTTTGCGGATGTGGCGAAGGTGTTGTTCTGACCTTTTTGTAGCGGCTGCACCGCCGTTATCGCTGGCAAGCCAGCTCCCACAGAGTATGCGTCGTTCACATATTTTTCGATCGACACACAACCACTGTGGAGGCTGGCTTGCCAACACCAACAGATTTGCAGTGAACACAAATTTTGTTCACACCCCCAACCACTGTGGGAGCTGGCTTGCCAGCGATGGCGTCGGCACTGACAACGCCGCCTCCACGGCTGTCACACTTTGTCTCATCTCGGTTATGCTCGCCGTTCGTCGTGACCGCCGGAGCCACTGATCTTATGTCCCCCACTCGCCTGTTTATCCCCCTCGCCCTCGCGCTGCTGGCCGCTTGCGCCACGCAACCGAAGCACAATGTGACCGTGGAAAAACAAAGCGAATGCCCGGTGAAACTCACCAACGGGCAAAACCTGATTCTGACCCTGCCGAGCAATCCGACCACAGGCTATCGCTGGGCCATTCAGGATTCGGCCGGTGGCGTGTTGCACGCCTTGGGGCCAGAGGTTTACCGCAACCCGGAAGATGCCGGCATCGTCGGCGCGGCCGGGGTCTCGACCTGGCGCTTTCAAGCCTTCGCGGCCGGAACCGGGCGTTTGCGCCTGACTTCGCAACAACCTTGGGCGCCGGAAGTGCTGCCGGTGGATTCTTTCGACTGCAACATCTCGGTCAACTGACCGTGGGCTGGCTGATTCTGGCGCTGATGGGCGCGGTGACCTTTCTTTATGGCCTGAGCGTGCACGCCGCGCTGCTGTGCCTTTTGGTCAAGCCGCTGCCCGTGCTGGCCCTGCTCGGCTGGCTGCACGATGCACCGCCCAGCGAATATCGGCGCTGGATCAGCCTCGGATTGATTTTCTCCCTGCTCGGCGATGTGTTGCTGGCGTGGCCGGGGGATTTGTTTGTGTTTGGGCTGGGGGCGTTTCTGGTGGCGCATCTGGCGTATTTGAAAGCGTACTTGAGCGATTGCCGGCGGTTGGCTGCGCTGCCCCTGATCCTGGCCCTCGGTGTCGGCGCGGTGTTGCTGGGGATTCTGATCTCCCACGGACTCGGGCCGTTGTTGATCCCGGTGATTGTCTATGGTCTGGCGATCAGCGCCATGCTCTGGCGTGCGCTGGCGCGACTCGGCACCGACGTGCCCAAGCGTTCGGCATTGCTGGCTGCCGCTGGCGCAGTGGCGTTCGTGTTTTCTGATAGCGTGATTGGAATCAGTCGGTTTGTAATGCCGTTCGATGCCGCGCCTTATGTGATTATCCTCAGCTATTGGATTGGACAGTGGGGAATTACTGCCTCGGCATTCACCCCCAAGCGTTCGCTCACCCCATGACCCTTACACCACCTGTCGGAACTAGTATTTATACCAGTTAAGAACCCCTCACTCTCTTTGCTAGCTTAATGACTCCAGTAAAAACGGAGTTAATAATTATGGAATTTCTATCTAACAAAAAAGGCCGAAAGCCCATTAAGGGTTTCGACGACGTTATTCCAACAAAAGACAAACCCACCGGTATTTCTGCGCTAACTATAACTTCGCCAAAACATAACGAATCCATTGGTGATGAAGACGTCTATTGGGCTGGAACAGGCGGCACACCTGGAAAAGCTGTATATATCGAAAGATCTATCGATCCGGGTATATGGCATTGGGCTGCCGATGTTGACCCCTCAGGAAACTGGAGTGGAAAAATAGACGGTTTCCCTCACCCTGCACTCACCATTCGTGCACGCCATCTTGGGTCAGATGAGTTCTCCAACTCAGTAACATACAGCGTTTATGCCTCCCCACCCTTTATATATACGCCCATTAACGAGGCTCCTATTTTTGACAGATATCAGCAGTTCGCAGGTAAAGCACTTGCCAATTCCATTATCGAAATTGAAGCATTCCATGAACATACGCCAAACCAAGTCCACTTAGGGTCCGGTGTCACGAATTCGGGAGAATGGGGTCTTGACTGGAGAATAGTTACAAACTGGAGTTTAAGTAGAGGTATTTACACCTTGAAGATAAGACAAACATGGGGAGAATTTGGCGAATACATTTCAGATTGGACCCAATCCACTCATCCTGCCTACTTTCCATAAAGTACTCACCAGGTTATTGCGCTGTTTTTTATCTCTCGGCTATGGAGGTAGCGGGGCATTACGGCATCGCGAGCAGGCTCGCTTCCACAGGAGACGGTGATCAACCTGTGGGAGATTCTATGTTGCAGGGGAACCCTGCAGCCTTAAATTCGGCTGGTATTCGCTCTGGTTTTTCATGAGAGCGAATGCCACCCGGCACAGCTTGCGCGCGAGGATGACCAGGGCTTGGGTTTTTGCCAGGCCTCTGGCCAGATAGGACTCATAAAAAGGTTTCCAGATTGGAGATCGACAAGCCGCCATTGCCGCGTTGT
>NZ_JAGYGD010000065.1:0-11491 GCF_019947275.1 Pseudomonas sp. GL-RE-29 | reverse complement strand
GCAACAACTGATAACTGCCCAGATCCCGCCCTGCCCCGGCCTGCTCCAGTGTGGTCTGGGTGAAATCATGGAACTTCACCTTGACGAAGGGCTTGCCCGGTCGATAGCTGCTGTCGATTCGTGCCATGCGGGTTTTGAGGGTTTCCAGCAGTTCCGGCAACTTGTCCAGGCAACTGCGCAAATCCGGCAAGTCGACGTCGTAGGTATTTTCGACACTGATCGACTGTCGGCGACTGTCGTTCTGCACCAGGCGATCATCGATCCCACGGGCCAGACCCCAAAGCCTTTCACCAAAACTGCCGAATTCGCGCACCAACGCCAGCTTGTCCCACTCACGCAACTGCGAACAATCGACGATGCCGAGCTTGCCCAGTTTGTCGGCAGTGACTTTGCCGACCCCGTGCAACTTGCTCACCGGCAAACCACTGACAAAGCCCTCGACCTGATCCGGGGTGATGACGAACAAACCGTTGGGCTTTTTCCAGTCGCTGGCGATCTTGGCGAGAAACTTGTTCGGCGCCACGCCCGCCGAGACGGTGATGTGCAGCTGATTGGATACCCGTCGGCGGATGTCCTGAGCTATCCGCGTGGCGCTGCCGCCGAAATGCGCGCTGTCCGATACGTCCAGGTAAGCCTCATCCAGCGAAAGCGGCTCGATGAGGTCGGTGTAATCGCCAAAGATCGTATGAATTTCCTTGGACGCTTCACGATAGGCGTCCATGCGCGGCTGGACGATGGTCAGGTCCGGACACAGCTTCAACGCATGCCCGGAGGACATCGCCGAACGCACGCCGTATGCCCGCGCTTCATAGTTACAGGTGGCAATCACACCCCGGCGATCCGCCGATCCGCCCACTGCCAGAGGCTTACCGGCCAGTTGCGGGTCGTCACGCATCTCGATGGCGGCGTAAAAGCAGTCGCAGTCAACGTGGATGATTTTTCGTTGGGTCATATCAACGCGGCGTTCATGAAGAAGAAATAGCGTCAGAGCGTGTCGGACAAGCAGTATCTCACTGACACCTGTATATAGCACCAGTGCTCTGAATGTTCTTTTCCGCCTGTAGGAAAAGCCCCGGTAAATTTAATTTCTCAATCAAGATTACTTTCCCAATAGAGGCGAAAGCCTTGCCACGCCTGTCTCTCCGGCCGATCACCCACCCATTTAGCGAGCTAAGCAATTGAACAGAAACAGGTTTTATCGAAATTGACGGTTGACACCCCAGCGTATCTCTATAGAATGCCGATCCACAGACGCGGGATGGAGCAGTCTGGTAGCTCGTCGGGCTCATAACCCGAAGGTCGTCGGTTCAAATCCGGCTCCCGCAACCAAACATCAAAAAAGGCTACTCGAAAGAGTGGCCTTTTTTGTGCGCGCCTGTTTTTCCACAAAAAAATTAAAAATCTTTCAGATTCCAAAACTTAACCGACACCTGCGACCGTTTGACGCTCTTTTACGTTTATTTGACCAGACTCAGGATTAACGGTTGACACCCCGGCGTATCTCTATAGAATGCCGCCACACAGACGCGGGATGGAGCAGTCTGGTAGCTCGTCGGGCTCATAACCCGAAGGTCGTCGGTTCAAATCCGGCTCCCGCAACCAAACATCAAAAAAGGCTACTCGAAAGAGTGGCCTTTTTTGTATCTGTTGAAAAAGTCCTTTCGCAACAATGATCTGTCACTGTGTAGTGAGCCGTCCGAGGTCACCCATGCACCGAGTTCAGACTATGCTCAATCGCAGACTTGGCCCTCTACGACTGATGATGTGCCGTCGCCGTGACCCGGTGATAGGCGTTAATATTTGTGATTATTTTTTTCTACAGGGATTGGTAACTTGGCTGGATACCCCCATCCTGTCGCGCACAATCCAAGAGGTGATTGATGCGCGCCAACTCGTCTGATCCACAAGACTCCGTCACAGCGACACAACCGATCAAGGCGGAGCGTCTGCGCGTGCTGGATCTCATCAGCAAATACCGCCAGCCCATCGGCCTGGCCGTCACTCTTTTGCTATTCACGATCGCATTGATTGCCTGCCGTCATTTGCTGAGCGAACTCGATCTCGATGCTCTGCACGACTCGATTCTCGAAGTGCCGAAACCGGCACTGCTCGGCGCACTGGGCGCGACGGTGGCGGGCTTCATCATCTTGCTGGGTTACGAATGGTCCGCCAGCCGCTATGCCGGTGTGAATCTGGCGCCGCGAACCCTGGCACTGGGCGGTTTTACTGCCTTCGCGATTGGCAATGCCATCGGCCTTTCGATGTTGTCCGGCGGCTCGGTACGCTACCGCTTATATGCACGTCATGGCCTGGGGGCTGCCGAGGTCGCCCGCATGACGTTGTTCGCCAGCCTCTCGCTCGGCTGCGCCCTGCCCCCGCTCGCCGCACTGGCAACCCTGAGCAACCTGCCTGCGGCGTCTACTGCATTGGGGCTCTCAGAAACATTGCTGGGCGTGATCGCTGCCGTCGTGCTGCTGATGTTTGCGGTACTGGCCGTCGGTATCTACCGGCGTCGACTGCCGGAACAACCCTTGGTAGACAACCTGCTGGTCAAGGTCGGCCGCCGTACCTTGCGCCTGCCGGGGCGTCGCCTGACTTTCCTGCAACTGATCATTACCGCACTGGACGTGGCCGCCGCCGCGACCGTGCTCTACCTGTTGTTGCCGGAAGCGCCACCTTTCGGTGCATTCCTGCTGGTGTATCTGCTGGCCCTGGCCGCTGGCGTTCTCAGCCACGTGCCGGGCGGTGTCGGGGTTTTCGAAGCCATTTTGCTGGCTGCCTTCTCCGACACACTCGGCGCCGCGCCACTGGCCGCCGCCCTGCTGCTCTATCGATTGATCTACGTCGTGCTGCCATTGCTGGTGGCCTGCCTATTGTTGCTGATCAACGAAGGCCAGCGCGTATTCCAGACACGCCAGTCGCTGCGTGCCGCATCGGGCCTGGCCGCGCCGATTCTGGCCGTACTGGTGTTCCTGTCCGGTGTGGTGCTGCTGTTCTCCGGCGCGACGCCGGAAATCGACACCCGCCTGGAACACATCGGTTTTCTGATTCCCCATCGCCTGGTTGACGCCTCGCACTTCGGTGCCAGCCTGATCGGCGTGCTTTGTCTGTTGCTCGCTCAAGGCTTGCGTCGTCGACTATCGGCGGCGTGGATGCTGACCACCATTCTGTTGCTGGTCGGTGCCCTGCTCTCCTTGCTCAAAGGCTTCGACTGGGAAGAAGCCTGCCTGATGACCCTGACTGCCAGCCTGCTCGGGGTTTTCCGCCGTTCGTTCTACCGCCCCAGCCGCCTGACCGAACTGCCGTTCTCGCCGCTGTACCTGGTGGCCAGCCTGTGCGTGCTCGGCGCGTCGATGTGGCTGCTGTTGTTCGCCTATCAGGACGTGCCATACAGCCATCAACTCTGGTGGCAGTTCACTCTCGACGCCGATGCCCCGCGCGGCTTGCGCTCGCTGCTCGGTGCCGCCGTGCTGCTGGTGGTGGTGTCCCTGACCTGGCTGCTGCGTACCGCACGCCCGGTGATTCATCTGCCAACACCCGATGAACTGGAGCGTGCGAGCAAGATCCTGATGGCTTCCTCGCAACCGGATGGCGGCCTTGCCCTGACTGGTGACAAGGCGCTGCTGTTTCACCCCAACGACGAGGCGTTCCTGATGTACGCCCGCCGTGGCCGCAGTCTGGTGGCGCTGTATGACCCGATCGGGCCGGGCCAGCAACGGGCGGAAATGATCTGGCAGTTCCGCGACCTCTGCGACATCCACCACGCCCGCCCCGTGTTCTATCAAGTGCGCGCGGAGAATCTGCCGTACTACATGGACATCGGTCTGACCGCGATCAAGCTCGGTGAAGAAGCCCGGGTCGATCTCAAGCGCTTTGATCTCGAAGCCAAGGGCAAAGAGATGAAGGACCTGCGCTACACCTGGAACCGTGGCACCCGCGATGGCCTGTCGCTGGAGATCCATGAACCGGGCCAGGCGCCGATGGATGAGCTCAAGGTGATTTCCGATGCCTGGCTGACCGGCAAGAACGTGCGCGAGAAAGGCTTCTCCCTCGGCCGGTTCAGTGATGATTACCTCAAGCACTTCCGCATTGCGGTGATCCGTTTCGAAGGACGCCCGGTGGCGTTCGCCAACCTGCTCGAGACCTACAGCCATGACCTGGCCAGCCTCGACCTGATGCGCGCGCACCCCGAAGCCCCCAAGCTGACCATGGAGTTCATGATGGTCGGCCTGATCCAACATTATAAGAGTCACGGATACGCGCGCTTCAGCCTGGGCATGGTGCCGTTGTCGGGGTTGCAACCCCGTCGCGGCGCACCGCTGACCCAGCGTCTGGGCTCGATGGTTTTCCGCCGTGGTGAGCAGCTCTACAACTTCCAAGGCTTGCGCCGCTTCAAAGACAAATTCCAGCCTGACTGGGAACCCCGTTATATGGCCGTGCCCGCCGGACTCGATCCGCTGGTAGCCCTGGCCGATACTGCTGCCCTGATCGCGGGCGGCTTGACTGGATTGGTGAAACGCTGATGATTCAACGCTCCTTGCGGTATGTACTGGGCACGCTGGTCGTGCTGGCTCTGATTGTCGGTGGCGGCTACTGGTACCTGAAACGCCCGGCACCGGAACCGACCCTCAAACAACTGACCCCGGCCGATGGCGCCGCGATGACCCGCGTCATCCCCGGCACCACGCCGAAGGCTCAGGTGTTGGTGGCGGTCAATGAAGAACAGAAGCTCAGCGACAAACAACTGATGACCCTGAGCCGCAGCGGCTCGGCGCAGATTGTCCAGGTGATCCTGCCCAAGGACTGCCTGCTGCAAAGCCGCGCCCTGCAATCGGGCTTGCGCGAGCTGAAAGGCCCGGCGACTCTGGTCAGCGGCATCGGCCCGGGCGCGGTGCTGGCGTGGCGCTGGTTGTCCGAGCAGAAAGACGACAAGGCCCAAGCCGTTTCGGTGGACCTGGCCCTGGAAAAACCCGGTTGCACGCACCTGCTGCCGAAAAGCGCGGCCCACGGTTACTGGCTGGTGGCCTGGAACGACAATCCGGACGACACCAGCGCCGGTTTCGTACGCGACCAACCCAACGCCGAAACCAGCATCAGCGACTACGACATCAACCTGCCGCAAGTGCTGAACAACGAACTGCGCAAGATTCTCGTCGGTGGCGACAAAGCCGCGGGCGGCCTGCAGATTCCCGTGGTCGAAGTGCCGGCCGGCCAGGCCAAGGACACCGTCACTCTGTTCCTCTCCGGCGATGGTGGCTGGCGCGACCTCGACCGCGACGTGGCGGGCGAGATGGCCAAGATCGGCTATCCGGTGGTCGGCATCGACACCCTGCGCTACTACTGGCAGCACAAGAGCCCTGAGCAAAGCGCTCTGGACCTGGCTGAACTGATGCAGCACTACCGGCAGAAATGGGGCACCAAGCGCTTCATCCTCACCGGTTACTCGTTCGGTGCCGACGTCCTGCCGGCGATCTACAACCGCCTGGCCGAATCGGAACAGAATCGCGTCGATGCAATCATCCTGCTGGCCTTCGCCCGCACCGGCAGCTTCGAAATCGAAGTAGAAGGCTGGCTCGGCAACGCCGGCAAAGAAGCCGCCACCGGCCCGGAAATGGCCAAGCTGCCCGCCGCTAAAGTGGTGTGCATCTACGGTGAAGAAGAAGTCGATGAAAGCGGCTGTACCGACAAGAGCGCCGTGGGCGAAGTCATCAAGTTGCCCGGCGGCCACCACTTCGACGAGAACTACCCGAAACTGGCCCAGCGGCTGGTGGATGTGATCGAGAAGCGTCAAGCCAAGGAAACTGAAGCTCAGGAATGATCTGAGCAGCGCCTGCAAAAAGCCCCCGAGCCGTTAGGCTGCGGGGGCTTTTTGATGTGGGTGACTTACATCTCCACCTGCGTCCCCAACTCAATCACCCGATTCAGCGGCAGATTGAAGAAGCGCAGGTTGCCGTTGGCGTTCTGCAACATGAAGGCGAACAGCGCCTCGCGCCAGCGGGACATGCCTTCGAGCTTGGAGGCGATGACCGTTTCGCGGCTGAGGAAGTACGTGGTGCGCATCGGGCTGAAATCCAGCTCATCCAGATGGCACAGCTTCAGCGCCTGCGGTACGTCCGGTTCGTCGGTGAAGCCGAAATGCAGGATCACCCGGAAGAACCCTTCGCCGTAGGAATCGACCTCGAAGCGCCGGCTCGGCGGCACACGCGGGATGTCTTCGTACACCACTGTCAGCAACACCACTTGTTCGTGCAGCACCTGGTTATGCAACAGGTTGTGCAACAGTGCATGTGGCACGGCGTCCGGGCGGGCAGTGAGGAACACGGCCGTACCCTGCACGCGATGCGGCGGCTGGACAGCGATACTGCTGATGAAAATCTCCAGCGGCAGTCCGCCTTCGTCGATGCGGTCGACCAGCAGTTGCTTGCCGCGCTTCCAGGTGGTCATCAGTACGAACAGCGCGAGCCCGGCAATGACCGGAAACGCACCACCCTGAATGATTTTCGGCACGTTGGCAGCGAAGTACAGACCGTCTACCAAGAGGAAACCGATCAACAGCGGCGCCGCGAGGAGCGGAGGCCATTTCCACAGCAGCAATATCACCGCCGACACCAGGATGGTGGTCATCAGCATGGTCCCGGTCACGGCCACACCGTAGGCCGACGCCAGCGCACCCGAGGATTCGAAACCCAGCACCAGCAGAATCACGCCAACCATAAGCGCCCAGTTCACCGCGCCGATGTAGATCTGGCCCTGCTCAGCGCTGGACGTGTGTCGGATGTGCATGCGCGGAATGTAACCAAGCTGGATCGCCTGACGAGTCAGGGAGAACGCGCCGGAGATCACCGCTTGCGAGGCAATGACCGTGGCCAGGGTCGACAGACCAACCAGCGGAATCAACGCCCAGCTCGGCGCCAGCAAATAGAACGGGTTACGCGCAGCTTCCGGATCACCGAGCAGCAGCGCGCCTTGGCCGAAGTAGTTCAGCACCAGCGCTGGCAGCACGAGGATGAACCACGCACGGGCAATCGGCTTGCGGCCGAAGTGACCCATGTCGGCGTACAGCGCTTCGGCACCGGTCAACGCCAGCACCACCGCGCCAAGGATCGCCACGCCCATGCCAGGGTGCACGATGAAGAAGCGCACGCCCCACACCGGGTTCATCGCTTGCAACACTTCCGGGTGCTGCAGGATGCCGTAGACACCCAGCGCCCCGAGCACCACAAACCAGGTGACCATGATCGGCCCGAACAGAATGCCGATGCGCGCGGTGCCGTGACTTTGAATCAGGAACAGCGCCACCAGCACCACCAGCGACAGCGGCACGACCCAATGGTCGATGCCGTCGAATGCCAGCCCCAGGCCTTCAATCGCCGAGAGCACGGAAATCGCCGGTGTGATCATGCTGTCGCCATAGAACAGCGCTGCACCGATCAACCCGCAGACCACCAGCAACGAGCGCAATTTCGCGTGCCCCGCCGCCGCCCGCCGCGCCAGCGCGGTCAAGGCCATGATCCCGCCCTCGCCCTGGTTGTCGGCGCGCAGGACAAACATCATGTACTTGATCGACACGACCCAGATCAGCGACCAAAAGATCAGCGCCAGAATCCCCAACACGCCGTCATGGTTGACCGGCACACCATAGCCGCCGGAAAACACTTCTTTGAGGGTGTACAGCGGGCTCGTGCCAATATCGCCGTAAACCACCCCGACCGCCGCGACCAGCATGCCGATCGGCTTCGCTGCCGAATGCTCGGCACCTGCAGCCTGACTACTTGCGTGACCCATCCACCACTCCTACTACCCAGACCCGGGCTTCTTTTGAAGAAGCACTATGCTTTGTCGTGCAGCATGCGCTGTTTTACTTCACGTTACAGACGTTTTGTTGACAGTAAAAAATCGGTAAAGCCCAACGGCGCGAAGCATAGCGCAGCACTCGTCGTATTTCCCTGCATAAAGCTGGTCAAGTGCGTCCGCCATCGCTAGAATTGCGCACTTTTTGATCAGAGGCGCGATAAAGCGTCCGTCTGTCGCCTTGCCGATCATGGCTGGAGGCGTCACAAAATACCGAGGTTAGACATGTCCACCACTCCTGCGCCGGCCAATCCAAAGGTTGGCTTCGTATCCCTGGGTTGCCCGAAAGCACTGGTCGACTCCGAGCGCATCCTTACCCAGCTGCGCATGGAAGGCTATGACGTTGTGTCCACCTATCAGGACGCCGATGTCGTGGTGGTCAACACCTGCGGTTTCATCGATTCGGCCAAGGCAGAATCCCTGGAAGTGATCGGCGAAGCCATCAAGGAAAACGGCAAGGTCATCGTGACCGGCTGCATGGGCGTCGAAGAAGGCAACATCCGCAACGTGCACCCGAGCGTGCTGGCCGTAACCGGTCCGCAGCAGTACGAGCAAGTGGTCAACGCCGTGCACGAAGTCGTGCCGCCGCGTCAGGACCACAACCCGCTGATCGACCTGGTGCCGCCACAGGGAATCAAACTGACCCCGCGCCACTACGCCTATCTGAAGATTTCCGAAGGCTGCAACCACAGCTGCAGCTTCTGCATCATCCCGTCGATGCGCGGCAAACTGGTCAGCCGTCCGGTGGGCGATGTGCTCGACGAGGCCCAGCGCCTGGTCAAGTCCGGCGTCAAAGAGCTGCTGGTGATCTCTCAAGACACCAGCGCCTACGGCGTTGACGTGAAATACCGCACCGGTTTCTGGAACGGCGCGCCGGTGAAAACCCGCATGACCGAACTCTGCGAAGCCCTCAGCACCCTCGGTGTCTGGGTTCGTCTGCACTATGTTTACCCGTACCCGCACGTTGACGAGCTGATCCCGTTGATGGCTGCCGGCAAAATCCTGCCGTACCTGGACATCCCGTTCCAGCACGCCAGCCCGAAAGTACTGAAGTCGATGAAACGCCCGGCGTTCGAAGACAAGACCCTGGCGCGCATCAAGAACTGGCGCGAAATCTGCCCGGACCTGATCATCCGTTCGACCTTCATCGTCGGCTTCCCGGGCGAGACCGAAGAAGACTTCCAATACCTGCTGAACTGGCTGACCGAAGCCCAGCTCGACCGCGTCGGCTGCTTCCAGTACTCGCCAGTAGAAGGCGCTCCGGCCAATGACCTGGATCTGGAAGTGGTACCGGACGACGTCAAGCAGGACCGTTGGGATCGTTTCATGGCGCACCAGCAAGCGATCAGCTCGGCGCGCCTGCAAATGCGCATCGGCCGTGAAATCGAAGTGCTGGTCGATGAAGTCGACGAGCAAGGCGCGGTCGGCCGCTGCTTCTTCGATGCCCCGGAAATCGACGGCAACGTGTTCATCGACAACGGCAGCAACCTCAAGCCGGGCGATAAAGTCTGGTGCAAAGTGACCGACGCCGACGAATACGACCTGTGGGCTGAACAGATCTAAACGCAAAAAATACGCAAAGCCCCGCTCTCTTGACGAGATGCGGGGCTTTTTTACGGCTATCGTTTTGTGAGGAACGGATTCTCACCTTCACAGCCGGTTGTAAAAAATAAGGAGCAGGCGGGCATGCGCCAACATTCGGTCATCCACACACCGAAACAAAGCGACTACGAAGAATTGACACAGGTCTGGGAGGCCTCGGTTCGCGCGACCCATGACTTTCTGCCAGAGAGCTACATTGAATTGTTGAAGAACCTGGTGCTGACCCGCTACCTCGACGCGGTGATGCTGATTTGCACCAAGGACGCCAGCCAGCGCATTACCGGGTTCGCCGGAGTCGCGGCGGGCAAGATCGAAATGCTCTTTATCGACCCGAAACATCGCGGTCAGGGGCTGGGCAAGAAATTGCTGCGCTATGCCCTGGAAAACCTCAACGCCGATGAACTGGACGTTAACGAACAGAACCCGCAAGCGTTGGGGTTTTACTTCAAGCAAGGGTTTGAGGTGATCGGCCGCTCGGAGGTGGATGGCATGGGGCAACCGTATCCGTTGCTGCATATGCGGATGCGCCAAAATCACAAACTTTCACAGCACGGCTGACCTGACACTGAACCCTGTGGGAGCTGGCTTGCCAGCGATGCAGACGCTGCGGTCTATCCTGATGCGCCAAGGTGATGCAATCGCTGGCGAGCCAGCTCCCACAGGAAATGCAACGGCATTGAAATGGGACCGGGATTAACCGGCGCCCAGCAGGTACAATGCCCACCCCTTTTTTGTTACGGCCCTGACATGACTGACCCGATTCGTCTCTCCAAACGCCTCATCGAACTCGTCGGCTGTTCCCGTCGGGAGGCTGAGCTGTTCATTGAGGGCGGCTGGGTCACCGTCGACGGCGAAGTCATCGACGAGCCGCAGTTCAAGGTCGGTACGCAAAAAGTCGAGCTGGACCCAGAGGCCAAGGCCACGGCGCCGGAGCCGGTGACCATCCTGTTCAACGTGCCCGCCGGCATGGACGCGGACACCGCCATGGCGACCATCAGCGCCGAGACCCTGAGCGAAGAACATCGCTACGGCAAACGTCCGCTCAAGGGCCACTTCCAGCGTCTCACCGCGAGCACTGACCTGCAGGCCAACGCCAGCGGCCTGCTGGTGTTCACCCAGGACTGGAAGATCCTGCGCAAGCTCACGGCCGACTCCAACAAGATCGAGCAGGAATACGTGGTCGAGGTCGAAGGCGACATGGTCGAACATGGCCTCAATCGCTTGCAGCACGGCCTGACCTACAAGGGCAAGGAACTACCAGCGGTCAAGGCCAGTTGGCAGAACGAAAACCGCCTGCGCTTCGCCATGAAAAATCCGCAACCGGGCGTGATCGCCCTGTTCTGCCAGGCCGTCGGCCTGAAGGTCGTGGGTATCCGTCGCATTCGCATCGGCGGCGTGTCCATCGGCAAAGTGCCCGTGGGGCAATGGCGCTACCTGTCCGGCAAAGAGAAGTTCTAAGACTTCCGACGCCGCCACACATTTTGGTGCCGCAGGTTTTATGCGGTACCCACTGCTGAATATCAGGATTGCACACCATGATTCACAACGACGTACTGCGCAGCGTGCGCTACATGCTCGACATCAGCGACAAGAAAGTCATCGAGATCATCAAGCTGGGCGGCATGGACGTCACCCTGCCAGACCTGCTGACCTACCTCGACAAAAAAGAAGAAGACGAAGAAGGCTTCGTACGCTGCCCGGACGAAGTCATGGCGCACTTCCTCGATGGCCTGGTGATCTTCAAGCGCGGCAAGGACGAAAGCCGTCCACCGCAGCCGATCGAAGTGCCGGTGACCAATAACATCATCCTGAAAAAATTGCGCGTGGCCTTCGAACTGAAGGAAGACGACATGCACGCCATCCTCAAGGCCGCCGAGTTCCCGGTGTCCAAGCCTGAGCTGAGCGCGCTGTTCCGCAAATTCGGCCACACCAACTACCGCCCGTGCGGCGATCAGCTGCTGCGCAACTTCCTCAAAGGCCTGACCCTGCGCGTACGCCCGCAATAAGCGCTCAACTCCTTGTAGGAGCCGGCTTGCTG